>NZ_JADBQZ010000016.1:0-136547 GCF_014896175.1 Enterobacter cloacae complex sp. I3 | reverse complement strand
AGTTTGATGCTCGTGAATTAAACTTCGTAATGAATTACGTATGTTCACTCAGAGACTTGGTATTCATTTTTCGTCCGAGGACGTTAAGAATCCATGTCACTTTGAGTGCCCACACAGATTGTCTGATAAATTGTTAAAGAGCAGTGCAACGCGGCTTTCGCTCACCGTTGCGAGGTGGCGTATATTACGCTTTCCTCTTTCAGAGTCAACCCGTTATTTCAGGAATTTTTCTCTTCAACCGACCGGGTTAACTGTGAAGTGATTCACATCCGCCGTGTCGATGGAGGCGCATTATAGGGAGTTCTCCGCAGCCCGCAACAGAAAAGTTGCAAAAAAATGACTGACTGCTGTATTCCCCAGCAAAACCCCGCTTTATACCCTTTTACGCACAGACTTATCCACAATTACAGCAAGATCCTGATGCGATCCTGCGAACTGAAAGAGAAGATCAACTATACTAGCGGCAAATATTCTTCTCCGCAGAGCTCACCCTGATGAATACACAACGCCTGCCTCGCGACTGGCGCCTCCCTACGGCCGGATTGATGCTGCTGACCCTCCTCTTCTCCGCTTTTACGCTGCATGCGCACTGGAACGCCTTTATCCAGTGGTGCCTTGCCACGCAGATTACGCTGCACCGTTATCTGGTGATGTATCTCCTGCAGCTTAATAACAACCAGTACAGCGGTGGATTATGGCTCTTAACAGGCGCTTTCTTTTATGGCGTCCTTCACGCCATCGGGCCGGGGCACGGGAAGTTCATCGTGACAACCTACCTGAGCACAAATAAGGAGAGCGAACTGGCCGCACGCATCGTTCCCTTTCTTGGCAGCCTGATGCAGGGCGTCAGCGCCATTCTGTTTGTCTTTATTCTGGCAGTAGGATTTAACCTCGCGTCAGGGGATATCAGCACCAGCCGCTGGTATGTCGAGAAGATAAGCGCCGTGCTGATTGGCGCATTTGGTGCTTTCATCATTTACCAGGCGCTGAAAAGCCTGCGGCCTCAAAGAATGAGGATCTCAGCCATCACTCCCCTTCATCAGCACGATGAACACTGTGGCTGTGGTCATCACGGCGTGGGCGCATATCTGACACAAGGTGACTGGAAAACGCGTCTGGGCGTCATTCTGGCGATTGGCGCACGTCCGTGCAGCGGTGCAATCATGATTCTGATGTTTTCGAACGCGCTGGGCATTGTCACCTGGGGAATGGCGGCCGTTATGACCATGTCTTTAGGAACGGCACTCTCTATTATGGGGCTATCATTGGCGGTTCGTTATGCCCGTGAACGCACGGTGGCATGGTTCGGGGGAGATAGCGCGTTCAGATGGCTGGTGCCGGCAGTTAAAATTGCCGGAGGTATCATCCTGATCCTGTTCGCGACCGTCCTGTTCCTGACCGTCATCCCCATTAGCGCCAACGGCGACTACATCGCCGCCGGATGCTAATAAAAGAAAACCCGCCGTTGGCGGGTTTCTTTATTACTCGTTAATGCGGGGATGTTGATCAACAAGACGGGAGCGTTTCTTCTGCAGCTCTTCAATCTCTGCGTCGATATCCTCAATTTTCTGCTCAACGTTATCGTAGTGCTCGCGCAGGATTTCTTTCGCTTCCTGAATATCAGATGCCGCAGGCGTCGCCCCTTTCAGAGGACGGTTCGCCGTCTCCTTCATGGTCAGGCCGGTCGCCAGGCCGACTACCGCAATAACCATCAGGTAGTAGGCTGGCATCATCAGGTTCTGCGTGCTTTCCACCAGAGAGGCGGCAAGCGTAGGCGTCAGGCCGGCAATCAGAACGGAGATGTTGAACGCCGCCGCCAGCGCACTATAACGAATGTGCGTCGGGAACATCGCAGGTAATGTGGATGCCATCACCCCGATAAAGCAGTTCAGGATCACCGCCAGCATCAGCAGACCCGCGAAAATCAGACCCAGCACGTTACTGTTGATCAGAATAAACGCCGGGATCGCCAGCGCGAACAGCGCTACGCTACCGAGGATGATAAACGGTCGACGGCCAAAGCGGTCGCTCAGCAGACCCATAATCGGCTGTACAAACAGCATACCCACCATGATGGCGATAATAATCAGTACGCCGTGATCTTCCGAGTAGTGCAGGTTATGCGACAGATAGCTCGGCATGTAGGTCAGCAGCATGTAGTAAGTGACGTTGGTGGAAATCACCAGACCAATACAAGTCAGCAGGCTGCGCCAGTGCTTTGTCGCGATCTCTTTAAAGGACACTTTCGGGCCGTCCTGCAGCCCTTCGCGGTCGCCCTGCTCCAGTTTATCAACGTGCTGCTGGAACGCAGGTGTCTCTTCCAGCGCATGTCGCAGGTAAAGACCGATGATACCCAGTGGGAGCGCGATAAAGAACGGGATACGCCAGCCCCAGTCGAGGAAGTTCTCCTCACCGACCACGGTTGAAATCAGAACCACGACGCCCGCACCCATCACAAACCCGGCAATCGAACCGAAGTCCAGCCAGCTGCCCATGAAGCCGCGCTTACGGTCAGGGGAATACTCCGCGACGAAGATCGACGCCCCGGTATACTCACCCCCGACGGAGAAGCCCTGCGCCATCTTACAGAGCAACAGCAGAATAGGTGCCCAGATACCGATCGTGGCATAGGACGGTATTAGGCCGATACAGAACGTACTGATCGACATAATGACAATGGTGATAGCGAGTATTTTCTGGCGACCGTATTTGTCACCGAGCATACCGAAGAACAGACCACCCAGCGGGCGGATCAGGAAAGGAACGGAGAATGTACCCAGCGCGGCAATCATCTGCAGGCTTGGGTCAGCACCGGGGAAGAACACTTTACCTAATGCATAGGCAACAAAGCCGTAGACACCGAAATCGAACCATTCCATCGCATTACCGAGCGAGGCGGCGGTGATCGCTTTACGCAGTTTAGCGTCATCAATAATGGTGACGTCGCGAAGCGTAATGGGTTTAACCTTTTTCCTTCTTAGCATAGCTTTCCTCGTAGACTTAGCCCTGTCCGTTCCACAGCCAACTCGCACTCTGTGAACCCGAGATCCGCTCCGTGCGAACCTCCATCTTCAAGCGTAGCAGGTTTACTTACATTGACGTTTACCGTCGATACAACCGAACCTGTTGACGCCTGTCTGGGCAGTTAATGACCTTTTTACCCTACCAGCGTTTATATTTGTGATCAACTTCACACATATATTTATACTGCGTCAGGTGAAGACAGTTTTTGTCAACTACCGCAAATAAGTACTTTCTCAACCTTCCAGAGCCTCCATTTACGCCCTCATCCTTTTTCTTTTCCCAACAGAATAAAAAACCATATTTTTTACAAGAGATTTACATAAATTTTCAGCTCTCACAACGGGTCTTAAAGTTTACATTCAATATGTGATGAAGATAACTAAAACACCGTTTTATTTTCATTGAATCAATATTCCATCGATCGCATGATAATTCCTGAAACATAGCGACGCATGTTTTCTTACGACAGGAAACGAGAGCGCTGACTGAATTTCGGTGCAGGGTTATCACAAACCAATCATCAAGAGAACCCTTCATCAAATTGAATTTATTGATTTTTTTATTCGCACCTGCCGCTCACCATGAGAGGCGAAATTGTGAGGGTTAGAGATGAAGATTAAAGCCACGATAGAACGCATACCGGGTGGTATGATGCTGGTGCCGCTGGTACTCGGTGCTATTCTGAATACATTAGCACCTGAAACCGGGGCTTATTTTGGTGGTTTCACAAAGGGGATGATTACGGGTACCGTTCCCATCCTGGCGGTCTGGTTCTTTTGTATCGGCGCATCCATTAATTTGCGGGCAACCGGTACCGTATTACGCAAATCCGGAACGCTGGTGATAACCAAAATAGCGGTTGCCTGGGTGGTCGCAATGATATGCGCGATGTTCATTCCTGAAAATGGAATTCAGACCGGTTTCTTCGCCGGGTTATCCGTCCTGGCGATTGTCTCGGCGATGGACATGACCAACGGCGGGCTGTATGCCAGCCTGATGAACCAGTACGGAACGAAAGAGGAGTCCGGCGCGTTTGTTTTGATGTCTCTGGAGTCCGGCCCGCTCATGACGATGTTGATCCTGGGATCCGCTGGCCTGGCTTCTTTTGAGCCCCATCATTTTGTCGGCGCGATCCTGCCATTCCTGATCGGCTTCGCGCTGGGCAATCTGGATCACGATCTGCGTGATTTCTTCAGCAAAGCCACGCCGGTGCTGATCCCGTTCTTTGGCTTTGCGCTGGGTAACACCATCAACCTGAACGTGATTCTGGATACGGGACTGCTGGGGATTGTGCTGGGTATCGCGGTTATCATCATCACCGGTATTCCGCTGATCATTGCTGACCGCGTAATCGGGGGAGGAAACGGCACGGCGGGCGTCGCCGCCTCTTCAGCCGCAGGCGCTGCCGTTGCAAACCCGGTGATTATCGCCCAGATTAACCCGGCCTTCGAACCGGTGGCCGCGTCCGCGACGGCACTGGTTGCCGCCAGCGTGATTGTCACCGCAATCCTGGTGCCCATCATCACGGCGCTATACGCGAAACGCTACGGAAATGTGCAAGAGATCCCGCCTGAACCGAAACCGTTAGAAATGAATCACTAACGCACCGCGCCAGCCATCCTCTCTCCCCTATGGGGAGAGGGTCAGGATGAGGGGTTCAACCAAAAATCTCTTCCACCATCGCATCCACCAGCCGTTTTGCCGAACACAGCCTCGGCATACCCAGCGCGACGGTCTGCCAGTTTTGCGTCACTGACCAACTCACCGGGTGTATATCCGCCTGACACCAGTCGCCCAGCCAGCCCAGCATGTCTTTGTGATCGATTAAACCCGCCGAAGCGGGTGTGGTCAGCCATTGATGATAGAAATGGCGCGTTGTGGGAGACGCATTGATGCCCTGTGCGAGGTAGTTGGCGGCCATGCTGCGTAAATTATCCTTGAGCATGGCCGACACATCGTTGTTCGCCAGACGGCAGGCATCGCCAAATGCTCCCCAGCGCAGCTCTTCCAGAACAATGAAGCAGCGCCCGGCCAAAGACCAGCCATCATAGTGACCGGCTCGCCAGCGGGTGAAAATTTGTTCACTATGCTCGCCCGCCTGTACCGTCAGTCCACGCTGGGTCAGCGCCTTTTCTTTATAGGCGGCACGTTGGGTAAAATGAGAGGAGAGCTCCGCATACTGTTCAAGCAGGCCGGGAGATGGCTGAGCGCGCAGGTGAGCCTGCTGGCACAGTGCAGTCAGTTTATCGGCCATCAGCGTCAGCGCAAGATGGCCCGGATCCAACATGCCGGCGAGTTTTTCCGCCAGCCCCAGGCGCAGGGCCGCGTTCTCGTTAAGCATTCCCGCCATCGCCCAGGGCCGTAGCCGGGTATGCGTCATGATCTCCTGAGTCAAACGTTCACGAAACTGCAGCTGCTGCGGCCCCAGATGGGGATGGCGCGCCGCGTCCACGCCCTGCACAAGATCGACCATAAACCTGGGATGAATACACTCCAGCGTCCGCCCGGGACCGTCCAGTAGCTGTGTTGTCATGGTTGCTCTGCTGCGAATAGAGTTTGAATGTCATCGCGTAACAGTCGGGTATCTTCCTGAATCCACGTCGCAGTCGTAATGCTTTGCTTCAACAGCTGGCTGAGCGCTCGGGTTGAATGCTCATTTTGTTGACGCACTGCGAGGCTATCACGCAAGCTTTCCTGTAACCCGGTCAGGCATAACGAAAATTCTGCAAAGAACGTCGCCATTCCGGCCGTAACAGAGACATCGACCTGCGCGGATAAAGCTTTACGTATTTGTTCACAAAACTGATCAATATATTGCTTAAATTTGTCATGCAGTTGCGCAATGTCGATAACATAGTGCGTGCGCGTGACCACATACTCATCCCAGCCCCAGCCCGGATTATTGAGCCAACGCGAAACGGTTTCACGCATACTGCTCCCGGCGGAAAGTTGACCTGCCGGGCGGTTATCCTGTGCAATGGCATCGTTAAACAGCGCGCGCGTATTGAAGTCAAGCTGGTTTGCCTGAAAAGCCGGGAAGCTGATCCGCGCCCGGAAGCCGGCATGGCTCAGATGCTCTTTTATACGCGTTTCAATGGGGCGGATAGCGTCATTCAGCGAGCGCGCCAGCGTAGATTCCAGCTGATCGAAGCGTAACGCCAGCTCCCGGGCAATTTTTGCCTGCGCATCCAGCATGATGAGTTCACAGGAGGAGCGAATTTTACTCAGGACGATCTGCGCCTGACCTTCATCATCCAGAACCAGCGGTTCCCGCTCTTGCTGTTTGTCACTGCGGCGATTCAGCCGCTCAATACCTGCCAAATCAAGAATATTTTGAGGGCTGAACACATGGCCCATGGCCTGGTGAAGCGCCGATTTTTCGGCCTCCATAAAGTCCGCGGTCGCGTTCAGCGCCTGGTCAACTTCATGTTTCACCTCATCGCTCACCGCGCTCTGGCGCGTCTGCAGCAACGCCATATCCTCTTCAAGACGCGCGATGTTCAGTTCCAGCCCCTCAAAGGCCACCGTCAGCCCCTGATAGCGGAAGTCGAGATACTCCCGGGCATTTTGCGCGTAGTTGAGCAGCTTATGCGAGGCCGAGCGCAGCGCGAATAGCGAGGCATTGGCATAGGCGGCGTAAATCAGTTTGCGTATCGGCTGTTCAAACAGCGAATCTTCCCAGAGCAAATCGGCTGCGTGACGGATATGGTTTATATCGTCCAGGTCCGCCGAACGCCAGCGGCGTCCGAGTGCGGCTTCGGCAAAATCCTGCACCCAGGGCTGCTCCTGATGCTCCGGCAGGCGTCCACGGGCATTCATCTCGTTGCGGGCGCGGTTTGCCAGATACGCCCACATAGAGGAAACAGGGTAGATCTGGCCAGGCGAAATAGTGCCTTTCATTAAGGTACCGGAGATCATCGCCCTGACCTGCTCTTCATCGTCGCTATTGCGATCCTTCTGGTCGAATTTATTCACCAGCGCATACAGAGGCACTGATTTCCCCGCAACCGAAATAGCCTGACGGACCTCTTCATCAGAAATAGATTTAAGCTGGGTATAATCCATCACCGCCAGCACCGCCGACGCGCGGGCTAGCTGTTCGCTAAGCATTTTTTGCAGATGCGGTTGTCCGGCCTCATTGGGGCCGGGAGTATCGAGCAGCGTCAGTTGCCCGAGGTGGGCATCAAGACCCGCAAGATGCACGAACTCCACTTCAATCACCGGAATATGTTCGATGGCCGCGTATTCAGAGAACGGAAACGCCACGCCCAGCGCCTGGGAGAGCCTTACCAGATCATTAAGACTTTTCAAGCAATGAAATATTGGCTGCGCCCCGAGATGATGCTTTTCAAAGGCCTCGCCTTTCTCAATACGCTCCAGCAGCGTATTCATGTCCTTATCAATTTCCAGTTGCAGAGCCAGCTTGCCGCGATCGTAATCGCCAAGCTTTTTCTGCAGCAGGTGAATCAAATCATCAATAGGAGAGACATGTGAGAAGTGGAGCACCGGCTCTTTCTGGCCTGGCGTATGACGTATCAGCGTAGGCAGCGCCGTCATTGGGCGGTTGCGGTTCGGCAACACTTCGGTACCCACAATGGCATTAATGGTGGTCGATTTCCCCGCTTTCATCGTGCCAACGATAGCCAGAACCATTTCCAGACGTGTTATTTTGCGTAATTCATTATTCAGCGTTGCCTGCTGCGCTTCGACGCCGCGCGCACTAAAATGCAAAGGCAGCACGTTGTTCTTTTCACCTGTAATAGCAGCCGTCGTGCTCTCCAGCTTCGCTGTCGGCATTGATTTCAGGGTATCGAGATTTTGCAGGGCAAGCTGTAACAAACGCTCAGCTTCCTGACTTAATTCAAAAATGGTCTGTGTGTGCATGATAAAAGCCTTTCCTTAACGCAAATTTATTACTTTTATTAAGCCACTTGTATTAATTATGATGTTCAGGCTTATATGATCACGTGTGGAAAACATGTTCACCAAAATATAACTAATTGAAGATAATCAGAAATAAATGGCTATCCCTGCATGGCGTGTAAAGCTCTCCTCAAGGCCTGAAAGCCAAAAGATAAAAAGCCTGGCCCATTTTAAGAAGCTTCAGGATATATCATCATTATTTACCCACCTAAAAAGAGAGGGATAGGCCGCCAACATAAGAAATGCATGGCAGTAAAGTTCGAAGATAAATAACAATGCGTTGCTTCACCTTATCCGAAATGAAGGTGCGTAGCAATTTGCCGCAATAAAATATTCGATATATTTAGCGACTTCTCTTTCCACCGTGTTAATGACGTTAGCATCGCTTAGCTGACTGACAGTAAGTGTCACTCGCAACACATTTTCTGCGTTTTTTAAATTCACAATAGCACCGACAAAAGTGTGGATTTGCGTTATACTTGCCGCCTTTTTCGGCACTCTGCCGTCATTTAGCTGGCACTTTCCAGCGCGTTAACACTTTTGAGGATACCGACATGCAACTCCCACACTGCCCAAAATGCAATTCTGAATACACATACGAAGATAATGGCATGTTCATCTGCCCGGAATGTGCACACGAATGGAATGATGCCGAGCCAGCGCAGGACGCTGATGCACTGATCGTCAAAGATGCCAACGGTAATCTGCTGGCGGATGGCGACAGCGTCACCGTGGTGAAAGATCTTAAGGTGAAAGGCAGCTCTTCCATGCTGAAGATCGGCACCAAAGTGAAGAATATCCGTCTGGTGGAAGGCGATCATAATATCGATTGCAAAATTGACGGCTTCGGTCCGATGAAACTGAAATCTGAGTTCGTGAAAAAGAACTGATTTAACCCGCCCGGTAGCGCTTCGCTTACCGGGCTTTCGGGAACTACACTTAACGGGCTTTTCTTACGTGAGGTAAAGATTATGCCGTTAAGTCCCTACATCTCTTTTGCCGGCAACTGTGCAGAGGCTACCGCCTTCTATCAGCAAGCCGTCGGCGCAGAACTCCTCTATAAAATCACCTTCGGCGAAATGCCAAAAAGCGATAACAGCGAAGAAGGCTGTCCGTCCGGCATGCAGTTTCCGGATTCGGCTATCGCTCACTCCAACGTTCGCATTGCGGGCAGCGATATCATGATGAGCGACGGGCTGCCGCCGGGCAGCAGCGCACAGTACGCGGGCTTCACGCTGGTGCTCGACACGCAGGATGTGTCAAAAGGCAAGCGCTGGTTCGACAACCTTGCCGATGGCGGGAATATCGACATGGCCTGGCAGGAAACCTTCTGGGCGCACGGCTTTGGTAAGGTCACCGACAAGTACGGCGTGCCGTGGATGATTAACGTCGTTAAGCAGCAGCACTAATTTTCGGGCGGTAGGCGGTCTGCCTCCGCCTGTCATCAAACTCCCCTCAACTCTTCAAACTCCCGCAACCTGCACTTAACCCAAATGTCATATTGATGCGCCAGCATGAGGCCACATTTATCGTGAGGCCCAGCACATGCACACTGTCATCCGCGTCGAGAAACTGAGCAAGACCTTCAATCACAACAAGGCGCTGCATGCCGTTGATCTGACCGTCCAGCAGGGCGAAATGGTGGCGCTGCTGGGGCCGTCCGGTTCAGGAAAATCCACCCTTCTGCGTCACTTAAGTGGCCTTATTACCTGCGATAAAGCGCCGGAAAGCCGCGTCGAGCTGCTGGGTAACACCGTGCAGCATGCGGGCCGTCTGGCGAGCGATATTCGCAAAAGCCGCGCCCGGACGGGCTACATCTTTCAGCAGTTCAACCTGGTGAACCGCCTGACGGTGCTGGAGAACGTGCTGATTGGCGCGCTCGGCAGCACCCCGTTCTGGCGCACCTGCCTGCGCTGGTTCTCCCCATCACAGAAGCAGGAAGCCTTACAGGCGCTGACCCGCGTCGGCATGGCGCACTTCGCCCACCAGCGCGTGTCCACGCTGTCCGGCGGGCAGCAGCAGCGCGTCGCTATCGCCCGCGCCCTGATGCAGAAAGCCAAAATCATTCTGGCCGATGAGCCCATCGCCTCGTTGGATCCGGAGTCGGCCCGCATCGTGATGGAAACCCTGCGCGACATCAACCAGAACGACGGCATCACCGTGGTGGTGACGCTGCATCAGGTGGATTACGCCTTGCGCTACTGCGAGCGCATCGTCGCCCTGCGTCAGGGCCACGTGTTCTTCGATGGCGCCAGCCACCAGTTTGATAACGAACGTTTTGACCATCTCTACCGCAGCGTAAACCGCGTCGAAGAACGCGCGCAGGCTGCTTAACGCCCCGATAACGAGGAATGGAAATGAACTACAAAGCCGTTGCCGCGCTGGCCTTCACCAGCATGTTCAGCATCAGCACCCTGTTAAGCCCGGCGTACGCCGAAGAGCAGGAAAAAGCGTTGAACTTTGGCATCATTTCAACGGAATCACAGCAAAACCTGAAGCCGCAGTGGGAACCGTTCCTGAAAGATATGGAAACCAAACTGGGGATCAAAGTGAACGCCTTCTTCGCCCCGGACTACGCGGGCATCATCCAGGGGATGCGCTTTAACAAAGTGGACATCGCCTGGTACGGCAACCTTTCAGCCATGGAAGCGGTGGACCGCGCCAACGGTCAGGTCTTTGCCCAGACCGTTGCGGCAGATGGTTCTCCAGGATACTGGAGCGTGCTGATCGTGAACAAAGACAGCCCGATCAACAACCTCAACGACATGATCGCCAAACGCAAAGATCTGACCTTTGGTAACGGCGATCCGAACTCCACCTCCGGCTTCCTCGTCCCTGGTTACTACGTCTTCGCGAAAAACAACATCTCCGCCAGCGACTTTAAGCGCACCGTCAACGCCAGCCACGAAACCAACGCGCTGGCCGTGGCGAACAAGCAGGTGGACGTTGCCACCAACAACACCGAAAACCTCGACAAGCTGAAAACCTCCGCGCCGGACAAGCTGAAAGAGCTGAAGGTCATCTGGAAATCACCGCTGATCCCCGGCGACCCGATCGTCTGGCGCAAAAATCTCTCCGAAAGCACCAAGGACAAGGTCTACGACTTCTTTATGAACTACGGCAAAACGCCGGAAGAGAAAGCGGTTCTGGAACGTCTGGGCTGGGCACCGTTCCGCGCGTCCAGCGATCTGCAGCTGGTCCCGATTCGCCAGTTGGCGCTGTTTAAGCAGATGCAGGCCGTGAAGGACAACAAAGGGCTGAAGGAAGAGGAGAAGACCAGCAAAGTCTCTGAAATCCAGGCCCAGCTGGAAGACCTCGACCGCCTGACCGCCGCGCTGGGTGCGATGACGAGCGTGAATAAAGCGGTGCAGTAACACAAGTCCCCTCTCCCTTGGGGGAGAGGGAGAACAGATTAAGGAGCCAACATGCAAACCATCACCCTCCCGCCGCCGAAGCGCAGCTGGTTCTCGCTCATAAGCTGGGCCATCCTGCTGGCGGTACTCGTTATCTCCTGGAAGGGCGCGGAGATGGATCCGCTGCTGCTCTTCAAAGATTCCGGCAACATGGCGACCTTCGCCGCCGACTTCTTCCCGCCGGATTTCAGCCAGTGGCAGGACTACCTCAGCGAAATGGCGATCACCCTGCAAATCGCCGTCTGGGGCACCGCCCTCGCCGTCGTTCTCTCCATTCCGTTCGGCCTGATGAGCGCCGAAAACATCGTGCCGTGGTGGGTATACCAGCCGATGCGTCGCCTGATGGACGCCTGTCGTGCCATCAACGAAATGGTCTTTGCGATGCTGTTCGTGGTCGCCGTTGGCCTGGGTCCGTTCGCCGGCGTGATGGCGCTGTTCATCCACACCACCGGCGTGCTCTCCAAGCTGCTCTCGGAAGCGGTCGAAGCCATCGAGCCCGGCCCGGTGGAAGGCATCCGCGCAACGGGCGCCAACAAAATCGAAGAGATCCTCTACGGCGTCCTGCCGCAGGTGATGCCGCTGCTGATCTCCTACTCCCTGTACCGCTTCGAGTCCAACGTTCGCTCCGCCACCGTAGTCGGTATGGTGGGCGCAGGCGGGATTGGCGTCACCCTGTGGGAAGCGATTCGCGGTTTCCAGTTCCAGCAAACCTGCGCCCTGATGGTGCTCATCATCGTCACCGTCAGCCTGCTGGATTTCCTCTCTCAACGCTTGCGTAAGCACTTCATCTGATTAGCGAGGCTTTGATTGGTATGCACTTATCCAGACATCCGACCAGTTACCCTACCCGCTGGCAAGAAATTGCGGCCAGGCTCGAAGTGGAGCTGCGCACGCATTACCGCTGCGGTGACTACCTGCCCGCCGAGCAGCAACTTGCAGACCGCTACGAAGTGAACCGCCACACCCTGCGCCGCGCCATTGACCAGCTGGTGGAGCGCGGCTGGGTCCAGCGCCGTCAGGGCGTCGGCGTGCTGGTGCTGATGCGCCCGTTTGACTACCCGCTCAACGCCCAGGCGCGTTTTAGCCAGAATCTGCTGGATCAGGGCAGCCATCCGACCAGCGAAAAGCTGCTCTCGGTACTGCGCCCGGCCTCCCGCCACGTGGCGGATGCGCTCGGGATTCAGGAGGGCGACAACGTCGTACACCTGCGTACGTTGCGCCGGGTCAACGGCGTGGCGGTCTGTCAGATCGACCACTACTTCGCGGACCTAACCCTCTGGCCCGTGCTGCAACATTTCGCCAGCGGTTCCCTGCATGATTTCCTTCAGGACGCGACGGGTATTGCGCTCAAACGCACCCAGACGCGCATCAGCGCCCGCCGTGCACAGGCGAAAGAGAGCAAGGTGCTGGAGATCCCCAACATGGCCCCGCTGCTCTGCGTGCGCACCCTCAACCACCGTGACGGCGAGATCAACGCGACGGAATACTCCGTCAGCCTGACCCGCGCCGACATGATTGAATTCACCATGGAGCACTGAATGCACTTCGACACCTCCACCCGACAGCGCTGGATGCGCGTGCTGGCCCATAGCCAGCCTGCTGCGCTGGCCGCCCGCATGAACGCACTCGGCCTGACGCCAGACTACGACACGATCCGCGCGCCGGAGATCGGCCTGGTGCAGATCCAGGCACGCATGGGCGGCACCGGCGAGCGCTTCTTCGCCGGCGATGCCACCCTCACCCGCGCGGCTATCCGCCTTAACAGCGGCACGCTGGGTTATAGCTACGTACTTGGGCGAGACAAAACGCACGCCGAGCGCTGCGCGGTGATCGACGCGCTTTTACAGGAACACCCGCATTTCCAGACGTTAATGGAAACCCTTATTGCCCCGCTGGAAGCCGACCGCGCCGCACGCCTTGCCGCGCGTCAGGCCGAAGTGAACACCAGCCGGGTCGACTTCTTTACGCTCGTTCGCGGAGACAACGCATGACGCTTCAACCTGCTTTTACCCTGGCCGTCCAGGATGCCCAACAGAGTTTCCGTCGCCTGCTGAAGGCCATGAGCGAGCCCGGCGTGATCGTCTCCCTGCACCAGCTCTCGCAGGGCTGGCTGCCGCTGAACCTCGCCTCCACCAGCGTGCTGCTGACGCTGGCGGACAACGACACCCCGGTATGGCTGTCAGGCGCATTGCTGAACGATATCGCCAGCCAGAACCTGCGCTTTCACACCAGCGCGCCGCTGGTCGATCAGCCCCAGCAGGCGGTCTTTGCCGTGGCCGACGAACAGATCAGCCATGAACAGCTTAACGCCCTGAGCGAAGGCAGCGCCGTCGCACCGGAAACCAGCGCCACGCTGATCCTGCAGGTCTCCAGCCTGAGCGGTGGCCGCATGCTGCGCCTGACGGGCGCAGGCATCGCCGACGAGCGGATGGTCGCGCCCCAACTGCCGGAGTGCATCATCCATGAGCTGACCGAGCGCCCGCACCCGTTCCCGCTCGGCATTGACCTGATCCTGACCTGCGGCGAGCGCCTGCTGGCAATCCCGCGGACTACCCACGTGGAGGTGTGCTGATGTACGTTGCCGTCAAAGGAGGCGAAAAGGCGATCGCCGCCGCTCATGCCTTACAGGAGCACAGACGCCGGGGCGATGAACAGCTTCCCGAGCTGAGCGTCGCCCAGATTGAGCAACAGCTTAACCTCGCGGTTGACCGCGTGATGACCGAGGGCGGCGTTGCTGACCGCGAGCTTGCAGCGCTGGCGCTGAAGCAGGCCAGCGGCGATAACGTGGAAGCCATCTTCCTGCTGCGCGCCTGGCGCACCACCGTTCCCCGTCTGGCAGTCAGCGAGCCGGTGAACACGGCGGAAATGCGCCTGGAGCGCCGAATCTCTGCCATTTATAAAGACATTCCCGGCGGCCAGCTGCTTGGCCCGACTTACGACTACACCCATCGTCTGCTGGACTTCACGCTGCTGGCGAACGGCGAAGCCCCAACGCTCAGCACTTCAGACGTCGAACAGGAACCGTCTCCGCACGTCTTCAGCCTGCTGGCAAACCAGGGGCTGGCGAAAGCGGAAGAAGACACTGGCGCCACGCCGGACGACATCACCCGCACGCCGCCGGTCTACCCGTGCTCACGCTCGTCCCGTCTGCAACAGCTGATGCGCGGCGACGAAGGCTATCTGCTGGCGCTGGCCTACTCCACACAGCGCGGCTACGGGCGCAACCACCCGTTCGCGGCAGAGATCCGCAGCGGCTATCTCGACGTCGAAATCGTGCCGGAAGAGCTGGGTTTTGCGGTGAACGTCGGCGAACTGCTGATGACCGAGTGCGAAATGGTCAACGGTTTCGTCGCGCCAGAGAATGAAGACCCGCATTTTACCCGCGGCTACGGGCTGGTGTTTGGCCTCGGCGAGCGCAAGGCGATGGCGATGGCGCTGGTTGACCGCGCCCTGCAGGCGCCGGACTACGGCGAGCACATTGCCGGCCCGGCGCAGGACGAAGAGTTCGTGCTGGCCCACGCGGACAACGTCGAGGCCGCAGGCTTTGTCTCGCACCTCAAGCTGCCGCACTACGTCGATTTCCAGGCCGAACTGGAACTGCTGAAACGCCTGCAACGGGAGCGCGCCAATGGCTAACTTAAGCGGCTACAACTTTGCCTATCTGGACGAGCAAACTAAACGCATGATCCGCCGCGCCATTTTAAAAGCGGTGGCTATTCCGGGCTATCAGGTGCCGTTTGGTGGCCGTGAAATGCCGATGCCGTACGGCTGGGGCACGGGCGGCATTCAGATCACCGCCAGCGTGATTGGCGAAGCGGACGTGCTGAAGGTTATCGACCAGGGAGCGGACGATACCACCAACGCCGTGTCGATCCGCAACTTCTTTAAGCGCGTAACGGGCGTCAACACCACCGAAAAAACCGAAGACGCGACGCTGATCCAGACTCGCCACCGCATTCCGGAGACTCCGCTGACGGAAGATCAGATTCTGATTTTCCAGGTGCCGATCCCGGAGCCGCTGCGCTTTATCGAGCCGCGCGAAACCGAGACCCGCACCATGCACGCGCTGGAAGAGTACGGGATCATGCAGGTCAAACTGTATGAAGACATCGCCCGCTTCGGCCATATCGCCACCACCTACGCCTACCCGGTGAAGGTCAACGGGCGCTACGTCATGGACCCGTCGCCGATCCCAAAATTCGATAACCCGAAGATGGACATGATGCCTGCCCTGCAGCTCTTTGGTGCCGGACGTGAAAAACGCATCTACGCGGTACCGCCGTATACACGTGTCGAAAGCCTGGATTTCGACGATCACCCGTTTACGGTGCAGGAGTGGGACGAGCCGTGCGCCATCTGCGGATCCAAACACAGCTATCTCGATGA
Source organism: Enterobacter cloacae complex sp. I3 (assembly GCF_014896175.1). Classification (NCBI taxonomy): domain Bacteria; kingdom Pseudomonadati; phylum Pseudomonadota; class Gammaproteobacteria; order Enterobacterales; family Enterobacteriaceae; genus Enterobacter; species Enterobacter cloacae complex sp. I3. The sequence continues at coordinate 120,801 of NZ_JADBQZ010000016.1, read as the reverse complement.
AGTGGTGTTGGACGATACGGGCAAACGAATGTTTGTCTGCTCCGACACCGATTACTGCCGCCAACAGAGCGAGGCGAACGGCCAATGAAACCGCTGCTTTCGGTTAATAACCTGACCCACCTTTATGCGCCGGGAAAAGGCTTCAGCGACGTGTCGTTCGAGCTGTGGCCGGGCGAAGTGCTGGGCATTGTCGGCGAGTCCGGCTCCGGCAAAACCACCCTGCTGAAGTCCATCTCCGCGCGTCTGACGCCGCAACACGGCGAGATCCTGTATCAGGGACGCTCCCTCTACGACATAAGCGAGGCCGAGCGCCGTCGCCTGCTGCGCACCGAGTGGGGCGTGGTGCATCAGCACCCGATGGACGGCCTGCGCCGTCAGGTGTCGGCGGGAGGCAATATCGGCGAACGGCTGATGGCCACCGGCGCGCGCCACTACGGCAACATCCGCGCCACCGCACAGCACTGGCTGGAGGAGGTGGAGATCCCCGCCTCGCGCATTGACGACCTGCCAACCACCTTTTCCGGCGGTATGCAGCAGCGTTTGCAAATTGCCCGCAATCTGGTCACCCATCCAAAGCTGGTGTTTATGGATGAACCCACCGGCGGGCTGGACGTCTCCGTGCAGGCCCGCCTGCTCGACCTGCTGCGCGGCCTGGTGGTGGAGCTGAACCTGGCGGTGGTGATTGTCACCCACGATCTGGGCGTTGCGCGCCTGCTGGCGGACCGCCTGCTGGTGATGAAGCAGGGTCAGGTGGTGGAAAGTGGGCTGACCGACCGCGTGCTCGACGACCCGCATCATCCGTACACCCAGCTGCTGGTGTCCTCGGTATTACAGAATTGAGAGGCCAACATGATCCACGTTGAAAATGTCAGTAAGACCTTTGTGCTCCACCAGCAAAATGGCGTGCGCCTGCCGGTGCTGCAAAACGCCTCGTTAGAGGTGAGTCAGGGTGAATGCGTGGTGCTGCACGGCCACTCCGGCAGCGGTAAATCGACCCTGCTGCGCTCACTGTACGCCAACTATTTACCGGACGAAGGCCACATCCATATTCGCCATAACGAAGAGTGGGTCGATCTGGTTCAGGCCCCGGCGCGCAAGGTGCTGGAAGTGCGCCGCTCAACGATCGGCTGGGTCAGCCAGTTCCTGCGGGTGATCCCGCGGATCTCCGCCCTGGACGTGGTGATGCAGCCTCTGCTGGATCTCGGCGTGCCGCGCGAAACCTGCGCCGCCAGGGCCGCCAGCCTGCTGACGCGCCTCAACGTGCCGGAGCGCCTGTGGCACCTCGCCCCGTCGACCTTTTCCGGCGGCGAGCAGCAGCGCGTGAATATCGCGCGCGGGTTTATCGTCGACTATCCGATTTTACTGCTGGATGAACCCACCGCCTCGCTCGACGCTAAAAACAGCGCGGCGGTGATGGATCTGATCGAACAGGCCAAAGCGCGCGGGGCGGCGATCGTCGGGATCTTCCACGACGACGCCGTCCGCAATCGCGTGGCGGACAGGCTGCACCCAATGGGGACAAACGCATGATTATCAATAATGTCAGGCTGGTGCTGGAAAATGAGGTCGTGAAGGGTTCGGTTGAAATCCAGGACGGCGTCATCCGCGCCTTTGCCGAAACCCAAAGCCGTTCTCCTGAAGCGATGGACGGCGAAGGCGGCTGGCTGCTGCCGGGGCTGATTGAGCTGCATACCGATAATCTGGATAAATTCTTCACCCCGCGCCCGAAGGTGGACTGGCCCGCCCATTCGGCGATGAGCAGCCACGACGCGCTGATGGTCGCCAGCGGCATCACCACGGTGCTGGACGCGGTGGCGATCGGCGACGTGCGCGACGGCGGCGATCGTCTGGAAAATCTGGAAAAGATGATCAACGCCGTGGAGGAGACGCAAAAGCGCGGCCTCAACCGCGCCGAGCACCGCCTGCACCTGCGCTGCGAGCTGCCGCACCACACCACCCTGCCGCTGTTTGAAAAGCTGGTCGGCCGCGAGCCGGTCTCGCTGGTCTCCCTGATGGATCACTCCCCGGGGCAGCGCCAGTTCGCCAACATTGAAAAGTACCGTGAATACTATCAGGGCAAATACTCGCTCAACGACGCGGAGATGGCGCGCTACGAAGAAGAGCAGCTGGCGCTTGCGGCACAATGGTCGCAGCCGAACCGTCTCTCCATTGCCGCGATGTGTCGGGACCGGAATATCGCGCTGGCCAGCCATGACGACGCCACGCACGATCACGTGCGCGAATCCCACCAGCTTGGCAGCGTGATCGCCGAATTTCCCACCACGTTCGAGGCGGCAGAGGCATCGCGTAAACACGGCATGAACGTGCTGATGGGCGCGCCGAACATCGTGCGCGGCGGCTCGCACTCCGGCAACGTGGCGGCAAGCAAACTCGCTTCCCTCGGCCTGCTGGATATCCTCTCGTCTGACTACTACCCCGCCAGCCTGCTGGACGCGGCCTTCCGCGTTGCAGACGACGAGGACAACCGCTTTACGCTGCCGCAGGCGATTCGACTGGTGACGAAAAACCCGGCCAGCGCGCTCAACCTTCACGACCGCGGTGAGATTGCCGAAGGCAAACGGGCAGACCTGGTGCTGGCGCACCGCAAGGGCGAGCACGTTCATATCGACCACGTCTGGCGTCAGGGAAAAAGGGTGTTCTGATGGGAAGACTCATCTGGTTAATGGGCCCGTCCGGCTCGGGAAAAGACAGCCTGCTGTCGGCGTTACGGCAGCGTGAACATTCACAGCTGCTGGTGGCGCACCGCTACATTACACGCGCGGCGAACGCTGGCAGTGAAAACCATATCGCCCTGAGCGAGCAGGAGTTTTTTACCCGCGCCGGGCAAAATCTGCTGGCGCTGAGCTGGCACGCGAACGGCTTTTATTACGGCGTCGGCATCGAGATCGACCTCTGGCTGCACGCGGGCTTCGACGTGCTGGTTAACGGCTCGCGCGCACATCTGCCGCAGGCCAAAGCCCGGTACGAAGCGGCGCTGCTGCCGGTCTGCCTGCAGGTTTCTCCGGATATTCTGCGCAGCCGCCTGCAAAGCCGGGGGCGCGAAAATGCGCGTGAGATCGACCAGCGGCTGGAACGTGCGGCGCGCTACACTCCGTCGGGCTGTCACGTCCTCAATAATGACGGAAGTTTGCTACAGTCAGTCGAGACCTTTTTATCGCTTATTCGCCAGAAGGAGAGACAGCATGCCTGACTGCCAGCTTCGCCCCGCCACCGCCGACGACGCGCAAATTGTTTACGCCCTGATCTGTGAACTGAAGCAGGCAGAGTTCGATCACCAGGCGTTTCACGCCGGATTTCTGGCCAACCTTCAGGATCACAACATGCGCTACCAGCTTGCCGAGCTGGACGGACATGTCGTCGGCATGATCGGCCTGCACATGCAGTTTCACCTGCACCACGCCCGCTGGATCGGCGAGATCCAGGAGCTGGTGGTGATGCCGCAGGCGCGCGGGTTAAAGATTGGCAGCCAGTTGCTGGCATGGGCAGAAGACGTTGCGAGGCAGGCCGGCGCTGAACTGACCGAGCTCTCCACCAGCGTGAAGCGCACGGACGCACACCGTTTTTACGTTCGTGAGGGATATACGCAGAGCCATTTTCGATTCACCAAACCGCTGTAGAGGTGCGTTATGAGTCTGACCATCACGTTAACGGGAACCGGAAGCGCCCAGCTGGTCCCGGTCTTTGGCTGCGACTGTGCGGCGTGTCGCAGGGCGCGTTTGCAGGACAACTATCGCCGTCGCCCCTGTAGCGCGGTGGTCAAATTCAACGATGCAGTCACCCTGCTGGATGCGGGCATTCCGCACCTGATGGACGACTGGCCGGCGGGCAGCTTCCAGCAGTTTTTGCTCACGCACTATCATATGGATCACGTCCAGGGGCTGTTCCCCCTGCGCTGGGGCGTGGGCGCAACCATCCCGGTCTACGGCCCGCCGGATGACGCAGGCTGTGACGACCTGTTTAAACACCCCGGCATTCTGGATTTCAGCCACACGGTCGAGCCGTTCGTGATGTTTGAGCTGCAGGGGCTGCGGGTCACGCCGCTGCCGCTCAACCATTCAAAACTGACCTTCGGGTATCTGCTGGAATCGGCCCATAGCCGCGTGGCGTGGCTTTCTGATACCGCCGGACTGCCGGATAAAACGGTGACGTTTCTGCTCAACAATCAGCCACAGGCGATAATCATCGACTGCAGCCATGAACCGCGTCCGGAGACGCCGCGCAACCACAGTGATTTAAATACGGTGATTTCCCTGAACGAGGTGATTGGCTGTCCGCAGGTGATCCTGACGCACATTAGCCATCAGTTTGACGCATGGATGATGGATAACCCGCTGCCGGACGGCATTGAAGCGGGATATGACGGGATGGTACTTGTGCTGGATTAGGTTTTCTCCCTCTCCCGTGGGAGAGGGTTGGGGTGAGGGCAACAGGCCGCACTTAGCCGCGATCGTAATCGTCTTCCAACCTGCGCTCGTCCTCTTCTAACCGACGCCTGTCGTCGTCCAGCTGGCGCTGACGCTCGTCTAAGCGGCGGCGTCTGTCTTCGAGCTGCCGACGACGATCGTCGTACTGTCGGCTGTCGATTTGACGGCTGCGGTCGTAACGATCGTCGTCATCGTCATTACGGCTGCTGCTGGGGTTGTAGGCATCGTTGATCGCCTGCTGAATGTTGCCAATGGCGTCATCAATCACATCGGCATGCGCCAGTTGGCTGGTTAAAGTCAGCAGACCAAATAACAGGACGGTAGAGTAACGTTTCATAAGGCCAGTCTCGCAGGTTGACTGGCTTTACGGTAATGAACGGCTGGGAACCGGGGTAGCGGAGGAATCTCAAATTACCATCACCTTCCGCAGCGCCTGCGCCAGCTGCTGGCGGGTAAACGGCTTACGCAGTAACGGAACGTCCGGCAGCTGCGGGTTATGCGCCGGGCGCAAATCCTGCCCGCTGATCAGCAGCACCGGAAGCTGCGGATAATGGCTGCGCACATGGTTAATCACCTCGGCCCCGCTCAGGCTTCCGGGCAACATCAGATCGCTGATAAACATACCAATATCCGGCGACGCCGCCAGCATGTTCAGGGCCTGTTCGCCGCTGTCCGCTTCGAGCGTCAGGTAGCCAAGCTGATGCAGCTGTTCGCACAGGGTCTGGCGAACGTCCGCCTCATCTTCCAGCACCAGTACAAGCCGCTCGTGATCCACGGACGTTGTGGCAGCCAGCGCTTCATCCTCCGAGACGGCGGGCAGCGTCGAGCGCGGGAGGTGGAGCCGCACGGTCGTTCCTTGTCCCGGCGCGCTTTCGATCTCTACCCGCCCCCCGGACTGACGCACAAAACCGTACACCATCGACAGGCCCAGCCCGCTTCCGCTTCCGGTCTGCTTGGTGGTGAAGAACGGTTCAAAAACCCGGGATTTCACCTCCTGCGACATCCCGCTGCCGCGATCGATGACCTCCAGCGCTACCATATCCTGCCTGCGTCCGTCGCTGCGGGTCACGCGCTGGTTCCAGGTGCGAATTTTGATCGCCCCGCTCTGGCCTTCCATCGCATCCCGGGCGTTCATCACCAGGTTGATAATGGCGTTTTCCAGCTGGCTGACGTCAATCCACGCGGGCCATGCCGGGGTTTGCGCTTCAATCTCCAGGGTAAGCGTGGCGGGCAGCGAGTGGCGCATCAGTTCCCGAAGGTTTTCCAGCAGGGGCAGCATCTCTACTGCATGCGGCGTCAGGGACTGTTTGCGGGAAAACGCCAGCAGCCGCTGGGTCAGCAGCGCGCCGCGTTCGGCAGCCTTCAGCGCACGGGTAATGCGCGGCGCGTCGTTTGATTCGGGGTCTGTCAGCTCAAGGCTGCCGATAATTACCGCCAGCAGGTTGTTAAAATCATGCGCCAGCCCGCCGGTCAGCTGTCCGACGGCCTTCATCTTCTGGCTGTGCAGCAGCGCCTCTTCCAGCCCCTGACGCTCGATGCGGTCGATCTCCATCTGCGTGGTTTTCTCTTTCAGCAGACGCGTGGTGTGCTCAAGCGAGGCGGTGTTGCGGGCAAAAACGTTAAACGCGCGCGCCAGCTCGCCCAGCTCGTCGCGCCGCTGCAGCGCAGGAACAGAAACATCCTGTTCACCGTGGGCAAGTCGCGACATCGCCCGGGAGATGGCCGTCAGGTTGGAGCCCAGATTGCGGTAGATATACCAGCAGGCGCAGCCGGTGATGATCAGCGCCAGCACGGCGAAGATGCTGATAAACACGCTGATGGATTGCAACTCGTGATGGCTCTGGGCCGTGCGAAGCCGGGAAGCCTGCGCCACCTGCTCAACGTACTGATTAATATCGCTATTAAGGATCGCTACCAGCGCCTTAATGTGGAACATATACCAGCTGATGGACAGATCGCTCTCCTCCAGTTGCTTCGAGAGCGGGGCAAGCTTGCGCAGCTCGGCGTTAAAATCGGGCAGAACGCCCTCCACGACCGGCTGTATGGCGCTTCGGGGCAGCGTGGCGGTCACGGCGTCCAGCTGCTGAACGGTAGCACGCGGCGAAGGTGTATCAATCGCGGCCGCGATCAGCCGATCCATCTCCATCAGCTGCCGCGCGTCCGGCACGTTGCTGCCGAAGCGGCGGTTGATGTCCTGAAGATGGCGTAAATAGCTCTGGCTTTGATAGAGCGAGCTCAGCAGCGCGTTACGCTCAAGATGCCGCTTTTGCCCACGCTCCAGCATCCCCGTTACGCTTTGCTGTAATTCATTGCTTCTGCGAATAATCCGCGCCACCAGCGCCGGCTCCTGCTGCGCCAGCGGGGCATCCGCCAGCTGTTCCAGCGAGCGGCGCAGCGCCGTTTGCATCTGCTTCAGCCGCTCGGCCTCGCCTTTGTACTCCAGCGCCCCCACTACCTGCGAAAGCCGCACCGCCGCCGTTGCCACGTTGGCCGTGTCGCGCGCGAGGTTCATGCTCCCGGTCATGTCGTCCAGCGTTTGCTGTTGGACCTGCTCCTGGATCTGGCTGGCATGACGAAAGCCGAGCACCGCCACGCCGCTCACCATCAGCGTGACGGCGACCACCAGCAGGTTAAATATCAGCAGGCGACCGCGGGCGCTGGAGAAGAACGGGGGGCGTGAAGACATGTTGACTCCGTAACTGTGATCCACATTTGCTATTCATAACTATGACAAATATGAACAGCTTCTGACATTTTGCATTTACGCACCTGTGATGAAGTGCAGATATCGACATTCACAGGAGATCCGCCATGAGCAGAACCCCGGTTTTAGAGATGCGCCACATTGCCAAAACCTTTGGCAATTTCCACGCGCTCAAGGGCGTCGATTTGACGGTCTTCCCCGGTGAGATCCACGCGCTGATGGGGGAAAACGGCGCGGGAAAAAGCACGCTGATGAAGATCCTCGCGGGGGCCTATACCGCCACCGGCGGCGAGATCCTGATCGACGGCCAGCCGTTTCACATCAAAGGGCCGAAGGACGCGCTGGCCGCAGGCATTACCCTGATTTACCAGGAGATGCAGCTCGCCCCCAATCTGACCGTCGCGGAAAATATCTTCCTCGGCAGCGAGCTGTCGCGCGGCGGGCTGGTGCAGCGCAAGGAGATGGCCGCCCAGGCGCAGGCGGTGATTGACCGTCTCGGCGCGCAGTTCAGCGCCACCGACCTGGTGATGAAGCTGACCATCGCCGAGCAGCAGCAGGTGGAAATCGCCCGCGCGCTGCACCGCAATAGCCGCATCCTGGTGATGGACGAACCCACCGCCGCCCTCTCCTCCCGCGAAACCCACCGCCTGTTTGAACTGATTTTGCGCCTGCGCGATGAAGGCATGGCGATTATCTATATCAGCCACCGCATGGCGGAGGTCTATGAACTCTCTGACCGCGTGAGCGTTCTGCGCGACGGGCAGTACGTCGGCAGCCTGACGCGCGACAAGCTGAACGCGTCTGAACTGGTGAAGATGATGGTGGGCCGCCCGCTCAGCGATCTGTTCAACAAAGAGCGCGATATCCCTCTCGGCAGCCCGCGTCTCAACGTGCACCACCTCACCGACGGTAAAAAAGTGCAGCCATGCAGCCTGCAGGTGCGCTCCGGTGAAATCGTCGGGCTGGCGGGGCTGGTCGGGGCCGGACGCTCCGAGCTGGCGCAGTTGATTTTCGGCGTGCGCAAGGCCACCGGCGGGATGATTGAGGTGGACGGCGAGCCGGTGGTGATCCACTCCCCGCGCGCGGCCATTGAAAACGGGATTGGTTTTCTCACCGAGAACCGCAAGGAGCAGGGGCTGTTTCTGGAGCTGGCGGCGCAGGAGAACATCACCATGGCGACGCTGGAGCGCGACGCCACCTTCGGCATGCTTAACCGCAAAAAAGCCCAGTCCATTTCCGATGACGCTATCGCCCTGCTTAACATCCGCGTGCCCCATTCTCAGGTGCGCGCGGGCGGGCTTTCCGGCGGCAACCAGCAAAAGCTGCTGATCTCCCGCTGGGTGGCGATTGGCCCGCGCATTCTGATTCTCGACGAACCCACGCGCGGGGTGGACGTCGGTGCCAAAAGCGAGATCTACCGCATCATGAACCAGATGGCGCGCAAGGGGGTGGCGATTCTGATGATCTCCAGCGAGCTGCCGGAAGTGGTAGGCATGAGCGACCGGGTGTACGTAATGCGGGAAGGCAGCATTGCGGGTGAACTGCACGGGCGCGACATCTCTCAGGAAAATATTATGACGCTGGCAACCGGCGTGAACGACACACATCATCAGGCGGTGCAATCATGACAACTCCAACCCATCCGCAGCAGGTGGCGAAATCCGCCTCCGCCAAAAAAATGCTGATGAGCGATCTGATGCAAACGGTCGGCATTTTGCCGATTTTAATCCTGATTGTGGCGGTGTTTGGCTTTATCGCCCCGAACTTCTTTACCGAAAGTAACCTGCTCAACATTACCCGTCAGGCGTCGATCAACATCGTGCTGGCGGCGGGGATGACCTTCATCATCCTGACCGGCGGGATTGACCTCTCCGTGGGCTCGATTCTCGGCACCACGGCGGTGGCGGCGATGGTGGTCTCGCTTATTCCTGAATTCGCGATGCTCTCCATTCCGGCGGCGCTGATGCTCGGCATGGTGCTGGGGCTGTTCAACGGCGCGCTGGTGGCCTTCGCCGGGCTGCCGCCGTTTATCGTCACGCTCGGCACCTATACGGCGCTGCGCGGCGCGGCGTATCTGCTGGCGGACGGCACCACGGTGATTAACTCCAGCATCAGCTTCGAGTGGATCGGCAATAACTACCTCGGCCCGATTCCGTGGCTCGTCGTCATTGCCCTGGCAGTCATCGCTATCTGCTGGTTCATCCTGCGCCGCACCACGCTCGGCGTTCATATCTACGCGGTCGGCGGCAACATGCAGGCGGCGCGCTTAACCGGCATCAAGGTCTGGCTGGTGCTGCTGTTTGTCTACGGCATGAGCGGCCTGCTCTCCGGCCTCGGCGGGGTGATGAGCGCCTCGCGCCTCTACAGCGCCAACGGCAACCTCGGCACGGGTTACGAGTTGGATGCGATTGCGGCGGTGATCCTCGGCGGCACCAGCTTCGTCGGCGGGATCGGCACGATCACCGGCACGCTGGTGGGGGCGCTGATCATCGCCACCCTCAACAACGGCATGACGCTGATGGGCGTCTCCTACTTCTGGCAGCTGGTGATCAAAGGGGCGGTGATCATCATAGCGGTGCTGATCGACAAATACCGTACCCGACATCATCAAAGTGCATAACAACAATACCCTACAAGCGAGGAAGACAAGATGCGTTTGAAACCCTTAGTGACCGCGCTCTGTGCTGGCGCGCTGCTGGCCGCAACGCCGTTTGCGCAGGCAAAAGATCTGAAGTCCATCGGCGTGACGGTGGGCGACCTGGCTAACCCGTTCTTCGTGCAGATCACCAAAGGTGCCGAGCTGGAAGCGCGCAAGCTGGCTGGCGATAACGTCAAGGTGACGCTGGTTTCCAGCGGGTACGATCTGGGCCAGCAGGTGTCGCAGATCGATAACTTCATCGCCGCGAAGGTGGACATGATCATCCTCAACGCTGCGGATTCCAAAGGGATCGGCCCGGCGGTGAAGCGAGCCAAAGAAGCGGGGATCGTGGTCGTGGCGGTGGACGTGGCGGCGGAAGGGGCCGATGCGACCATCACCTCCGATAATACCCAGGCGGGGGAAATGGCCTGTAAGTACATTACCGACCGCCTGAAAGGCAAAGGCAACGTGGTGATCATCAACGGACCGCCGGTCTCCGCGGTGCAGAACCGCGTGGAAGGCTGCCAGACGGAATTCAAAAAACATCCGGACATCAAGGTGCTCTCGGACAACCAGAATGCCAAAGGCAGTCGTGAAGGCGGGCTGGAAGTGATGACCTCCCTGCTGGCGGCCAATCCGAAGATCGACGGCGTATTCGCGATTAACGATCCGACCGCGATCGGCGCCGATCTGGCGGCGAAACAGGCCCAGCGCAATGAGTTCTTTATCGTCGGCGTGGACGGTTCCCCGGACGGTGAAGAGGCGCTGAAGCGCGAAAACTCCCTGTTTGTGGCGACCCCGGCGCAGGATCCGCAGGTGATGGCGGCGAAGGCGGTGGAGATCGGCTATGACATTCTGCAGGGCCAACCTGCGCCGAAAGAGCCTGTGCTGATCCCGGTGACGATGATCGATAAAAAGAACGTCGGCACGTATAAGGGGTGGACGGTTAAATGATCCTTTTCCCTCTCCCACAGGGAGAGGGAACTGTTTTCAAGGAGTCCCCATGAAACGCTCCGACATTAATGAAATCCTCGGCCACACGCGGCAGTTCTTTTCCATGCACGACGTGCATCTCCCGCCGTTTGCCAGCTTTCCACCCACAAAATGGCAGCAGCTTGATCGGGCCGAGTGGCAGGAAGTGTTTGACCTCAAGCTCGGCTGGGACGTGACCGCTTTCGGCGGCAACAGCTTTTCCGCACAGGGTCTGACGCTGTTTACCCTGCGCAACGGCTCCCCCAACGGCGTGCCGTATGAGAAATGCTACGCCGAAAAAATCATGCACGTGCGCGACGGCCAGGTGACGCCGATGCATTTTCACTGGCGCAAGCGGGAGGACATCATTAACCGGGGCGGCGGGAACCTGATTATTGAGTTATGGAATGCGGGAGCGCATGAAGAGACCGAAAACACCGACGTGACCGTCACGATTGACGGCTGTCGGCAAACCCACGCTCCCGGCAGCCAGCTGCGCCTCACACCAGGGGAAAGCATCTGTCTCACGCCCGGTCTGTATCACAGCTTCTGGGGCGAACGCGGCTTTGGGGACGTGCTGGTGGGCGAAGTGTCGTCGGTGAATGACGACGAGCACGACAACCACTTTTTGCAGCCCGTTGCCCGCTATAACAACATCGAAGAAGACGAACCGGCGGTGCTGGTGTTGTGCAACGAGTACAACCTGTTTCGGAGATAAGGAGTGAATGATGCCACTGATTTCTCTTGCCGACGGTCTTGAGCACGCCAGGAAACATCGCTACGCGCTGGGCGCGTTCAACGTGCTCGACTCCCATTTCCTGCGCGCGCTGTTTGCCGCCGCAAAGCAGGAACGCTCGCCGTTTATCATCAACATCGCCGAAGTGCACTTTAAGTATGTTTCCCTGGATTCGCTGGTCGAAGCGGTCAAGTTCGAAGCCGCCCGTCACGATATTCCCGTGGTGCTGAATCTCGACCACGGTCTGCATTTCGAGGCCGTCGTGCTCGCCCTGCGCCTGGGGTTTAGCTCGGTGATGTTCGACGGCTCGACGCTGAGCTACGAGGAGAACATTCGCCAGACCCGGGAAGTGGTGAAGATGTGCCACGCGGTGGGCGTCTCGGTGGAGGCGGAGCTGGGCGCGGTCGGCGGGGATGAAGGCGGCGCGCTGTACGGACATGCGGATGAAGCGTTCTTTACCGACCCGCAGCTGGCGCGGGAGTTTGTCGATAAGACCGGCATCGACGCGCTGGCGGTCGCCATCGGCAACGCGCACGGCAAATACAAAGGCGAACCGAAGCTCGATTTCCCGCGCCTGGACGCCATTCGTCAGCAGACGGGGCTGCCGCTGGTGCTGCACGGCGGCTCCGGGATTAGCGATGCCGACTTCCGCCGCGCCATCGAGCTGGGCATTCATAAAATCAACTTCTACACCGGCATGTCGCAGGCCGCGCTCGCCGCCGTTGAGCAGCGTATGGCGAACCGCCAGCCGCTGTACGATGAGTTTGCCGAACTGCTGCTGGGGATAGAAGAGGCGATAACCGATACGGTCGCCGAGCAGATGCGCATCTTCGGCAGCGCGGGGCAGGCATAATGGAACGCAAAGGCATCATCGCCGCAGGCAATATGCTGGTGGATCACGTTCACCAGATCGTGCAGTGGCCGGAGCGCGGCTGGCTGGCGGAAATCACCCACAGCGAACGCTCAACCGGCGGCGCGCCGCTCAACGTGCTGCTGACGCTGGCGAAAATGCACGCCGGCCTGCCGCTGCAGGCGGTGGGGCTGATCGGGGAAGACGGCGACGGGGATTACATTCTGGCGATGCTCGACCAGTACCACGTCAACCGCCAGCGCGTACAGCGCACCACCTTTGCGCCAACCTCCATGTCGCAGGTGATGACCGATCCCAGCGGGCAGCGCACCTTTTTCCACTCGCCGGGCGCCAACCGTCTGCTGGATCTTCCCGCCTTCGATCGTCTCGATGGATCGATGAAGATCTTCCATCTCGGCTACCTGCTGCTGCTCGACAGCCTGGATATGCCGGATGACGAGTTTGGCACCCGCAGCGCGCGGCTGCTGGCGCAGATGCGCGAGCAGGGGTATGAAACCTCCCTTGACCTGGTGTCCCGCAAGGGCGACCCGCGCTATCAGCCACTGGTACTCCCTGCCCTGCGCCATCTGGATTATCTGGTGATTAACGAGCTCGAGGCCGGTGAGTTTAGCGGGCTGACAATGCGTGACGAAAACGACGCCCCGCACATTGTCCATATCGCCGACGCCGCGGCGCAGCTGCTGGCGGCAGGCGTTCGTCAGCGGGTGGTGATCCACTGCCCGGAAGGGGCATGGGGTGAAACACCGGGAGAAGCGGGCCGATGGGTTCCGTCCTGGAAGCTGGAGCAGAACGAGATTATCGGCAGCGTCGGCGCGGGCGACGCGTTTTGCGCGGGCTTTTTATACGGCTGCCATGAATCGCTGCCGCTGACAGAAAGTATTTATCTGGCGCACGCCTGCGCGCGGGCAAGCCTACTGGCGGCCAATGCGATTGACGGCGCGAAAACGCTGGCCGAGCTGCAGCTGTTTATTAAAGAGAATACTTAGGCCGCTTTCTCACTATGAGACACATCGGCGGCAAAAACGTAGCCCAGACCGCGCATGGTTTTGATGAGCTTAGGCTGATGCGGGTTGACCTCGATTTTTCGCCGCAGGCGCATGATCAACACGTCAATCGTACGGTCGAATACCTCGGTACTTTCGCTGTGGGTGAGCTCAAGCAGCTGCTCGCGGCTCAGTACCCGGCGGGCATTCTGCGTGAGCGCCAGCAGCAGGCCATATTCACCCTGAGTCAGTGGCACGGCGTTACGCTGCGGATCAATCAGTTCACAGCGGGTGGTGTCCAGCGTCCAGTCGTTGAAGGTTATCCCCGCCGCACGTGGCATCGGCGCTTCGGCTGCCAGCGCTCCGGTACGACGCAGCACGGCCTTAACGCGTGCCACCACCACGCGTGGATTAAACGGTTTGCCAATATAATCGTCAGCCCCCATCTCCAGCCCCACCACCACGTCTGATTCACTGCCCAGCCCGGTTAACATGATCACCGGTAGCGCCGGGCGCTGCTTTTGCAGCTGCAGCAAAACCTGCAGGCCGTTGATGTCCGGCAGCATCATATCCAGCAGAACAAGGGCGATAGCCGGCTCCTGTTGAACCTGCCGCAGCGCATCCTGGCCGTTGTGGCAGACAAGCACGCTAAAGACGTGCTCGCTCAGCACATCCTGCAGCAGTTCACACACTGCCATATCGTCATCAACCACCAGAATCGCCGGTTTCATCATATGCTTCCGTCAGGGGATTATGTTAAGTCTGAACCATTCTGCCGTCGGCTCCAGTGAAATGAATTTTTCCGTGACGGAAATTCAACCCATGTCACATCCGCCGCTCATTCGACACGTCAATTTTGACGATTGTCTGCTTTTCGTCAGGGATTTCGCCGGGAATGCACCGTAAAGCCGGTGAGTAACCCCACTAAAAACATGGCATAGAAGCTGCATTAGTCGGTGCGAAAGATTTGATTAACTGGAGCAGACTGATGAAAAAAGTCGTCACGGTTTGCCCTTATTGTGCCTCAGGTTGCAAGATCCACCTGGTGGTCGATAACGGCAAAATCGTCCGGGCGGAGGCCGCGCAGGGGAAAACCAACCAGGGCACGCTGTGCCTGAAGGGGTATTACGGCTGGGATTTCATTAACGATACACAAATCCTCACCCCGCGCCTGAAAAACCCTATGATCCGCCGCGAGCGCGGCGGCAAGCTGGAAGCCGTCTCCTGGAACGAGGCGCTGGATTACGTCGCCACGCGCCTGAGTGCCATTAAGGCCAAGTATGGCCCGGATGCCATTCAGACCACCGGCTCCTCACGCGGGACCGGGAATGAAACCAACTACGTGATGCAAAAATTCGCGCGCGCCGTTATTGGTACCAATAACGTCGACTGCTGCGCTCGCGTCTGACACGGCCCATCGGTTGCAGGTCTGCACCAGTCGGTCGGTAACGGCGCAATGAGTAATGCTATCAACGAGATAGATAACACCGATCTGGTGTTTATCTTCGGTTATAACCCGGCGGATTCTCACCCTATCGTCGCGAACCACGTGATTCGCGCTAAACAGAACGGGGCGAAAATTATCGTCTGCGATCCGCGCAAAATCGAAACCGCGCGCATTGCGGATATGCACATTGCGCTGAAAAACGGCTCGAATATCGCGCTGTTGAATGCGATGGGGCACGTCATTATTGAGGAAAACCTGTACGACCAGGCGTTTGTCGCCACGCGTACGGAAGGGTTTGAAGAGTACCGGAAAATTGTCGAAGGCTACACGCCGGAGTCGGTAGAGGCGATAACCGGCGTGAGCGCGCAGGAGATCCGCCAGGCGGCTCGGATGTATGCCGGAGCGAAAACCGCCGCCATCCTGTGGGGCATGGGCGTGACCCAGTTCTACCAGGGCGTGGAAACCGTGCGCTCCCTGACCAGCCTCGCGATGCTGACCGGGAATCTCGGCAAAGCGCACGTCGGCGTTAACCCGGTTCGCGGCCAGAATAACGTCCAGGGTGCCTGCGACATGGGCGCGCTGCCGGACACGTATCCGGGCTATCAGTACGTGAAGTACCCGGAAAACCGCGAGAAGTTCGCGAAGGCCTGGGGCGTGGAGAGCCTGCCGGCACACACCGGCTATCGCATCAGCGAGCTGCCGCACCGCGCGGCGCACGGTGAAGTGCGGGCGGCCTACATCATGGGTGAAGATCCGCTCCAGACCGACGCCGAGCTGTCTGCGGTGCGCAAAGGCTTTGAGGATCTGGAGCTGGTGATTGTCCAGGATATCTTCATGACCAAAACCGCGGCGGCGGCGGATGTGATTCTCCCGTCGACCTCCTGGGGCGAGCATGAAGGCGTCTACACGGCGGCGGACCGCGGCTTCCAGCGCTTCTTTAAGGCGGTCGAGCCGAAGTGGGATTTGAAAACGGACTGGCAGATCATCAGCGAAATCGCCACCCGCATGGGCTACCCGATGCACTACAACAACACCCAGGAGATCTGGGACGAGCTGCGGCATCTGTGCCCGGACTTTTATGGGGCAACCTATGAAAAAATGGGTGAGCTGGGCTACATCCAGTGGCCGTGCCGGGACGAGTTGGAGGCCGACCAGGGGACGTCGTATCTCTTTAAAGAGAAATTTGACACCCCGAACGGGCTGGCGCAGTTCTTCACCTGCGACTGGGTTGCGCCAATCGATAAACTCACCGAGGAGTACCCGATGGTGCTCTCTACCGTGCGTGAAGTAGGCCACTACTCCTGTCGTTCAATGACCGGCAACTGCGCCGCGCTGGCGGCGCTGGCGGACGAACCGGGCTACGCGCAGATCAACACCGCCGATGCGGAGCGCCTCGGCATTGAGGATGAAGCGCTGGTGTGGGTGAATTCGCGCAAAGGCCGCATCATTACCCGCGCGCAGGTCAGCGACCGTCCAAACAAAGGGGCGGTCTATATGACCTACCAGTGGTGGATTGGTGCCTGTAACGAGCTGGTGACGGAGAACCTCAGCCCGATAACTAAAACGCCGGAGTATAAATACTGCGCCGTCAACGTGGAGCCGATTGCGGATCAGCACGCGGCGGAACAGTATGTGATCGACGAATATAACAAGCTGAAAGCACGGCTGCGTGAAAGCGCAATGGGTTGAAGCCGTTAATTAATCGTTGAATAAAGGGAGTGAGTTATTCACTCCTTTTTTATTTCCGCTTAAAACATTAAAAATATCAATTATTATTCTGGAAAGCGGCTCGCAAAATAATGTAATTCGCGCAGAACAGAATTACATCTTTGCATTTTAATTCAGAAGGATAAGATGTGCGGCGGGTGCTTAAGACTTTCTGTCTTGAGCATTGTTGAGGGACAGAAAGTGGAAAGCCCCGGGGAATTTTCATTCACCCGAGGCTACCCCTCAACTTCCAACAGGTTGAGAGTAGCCTCTTATTCTTTTTTTGACAAGGAGTAAAAGGCATGACGCCATTAAAAACTGCGTTAGGCATCGTCTTTATTATCTGCCTGACGATAGTGATATTTACCTTTATTACTCGCGGTAGACTGTGCGAGTTTTCAATAAAGAGTGAACATCAGGAGGTGGCGGCGAAATTAGCCTGCGTGGCAGGCTAACCTCTACGGGCGAAACCACGGTTTCGCCCGGCTTGTAGGATGCTGAGGTCTTAATGCACCCATTTTTTTCTTTTGCTACCGCGATTATACTGCGCGGCGTGTACCCAGATGATAAGAATCCATGAAAGCCATTTTTCTGTTGTTGTTATTTTTTACGTCGTTCGCCCGCGCGGATGAGATAGGCAGCCAGTATCAGAAGCAGGCGGAAGCCGGCGATGCCCGCGCCCAGTATTATCTCGCCGATACCTACTTCAGCTCCGGTGACAGTAAGCAGGCAGCGCTGTGGGCCGAGAAAGCCGCAAAAGGCGGTGATGTCGACGCCATGGGGTTACTCTCGCAGATCCTCTTTACGCAGGGGGATTACGCTCAGGCTAAAGCGCTGGCACAGCAGGCCACCATCGCCGGCAGCAAGCGCGGCACGATTATGCTGGCGCGTATTATGGTGAACACGCAGGCGGGTAAAACCGACTATCCTCAGGCCATCAAGCTCCTGCAAACGGCGGCCGAAGATATCGACAACGACTCGGCGGTCGATGCGCAACTGCTGCTGGGGCTGATTTATGCCAACGGCGTAGAGGTGCCGCAGGATGACGTACAGGCGGCGTCATGGTTTAAGCGTAGCTCGTCGCTGTCACGTACGGGCTATGCGGAATACTGGGCAGGAATGCTGTTCCAGCAGGGTGAGAAAGGCTTTATCACGCCGAATAAGCAGAAAGCGCTCTACTGGCTAAACCTGAGCTGTACCGAAGGGTTTGATACGGGGTGTGAGGAGTTTGATGCGTTGAGCGGAGAATAACGTGCCGGGTGGCGGCTTCGCCTTACCGGGCCAACAAAACCCGTAGGCCCGGTAAGCGCAGCGCCACCGGGCTTAGGATGTTACTGGTCAGCCGTCTTATCGAAACGACCCAGCACTTCACGTTCATACGCCAGCGCTTTTTTACGGTCGAATTTGTGTTCCCACTTGGCGATAACCAGCACCGCCAGCGCGTTACCCACCACGTTCAGCGCCGTACGCGCCATATCGAGGATACGGTCCACACCGGCGATAAACGCCAGGCCTTCCAGCGGAATACCCACGCTGCCCAGCGTCGCCAGCAGCACCACGAAGGAGACGCCCGGCACGCCTGCGATGCCCTTTGAGGTCACCATCAGCGTCAGAACCAGTACGATCTCCTGCCACAGCGACAGGTCAATGCCGTACAGCTGCGCGATAAAGATCGCCGCAATACTCTGGTACAACGTCGAGCCATCCAGGTTGAAGGAGTAGCCGGTCGGCACCACGAAGCTCGTTATCGACGCTGGCGCACCGTACGCCTCCATCTTCTCAATGATGCGCGGCAGCACGCTCTCAGAGCTTGCGGTGGAGTACGCCAGAATCAGTTCATCCTTCAGGATGCGGATCAGGATCCAGATACTCAGCCCGCACAGGCGCGCCACAATCCCCAGCACCACCAGCGCGAAGAACAGAATGGCGAAGTGCACCAGGATCACCAGCTTCGCCAGCGGCCACAGGGAGGCAAAACCAAAGTTCGCCACGGTCACTGCGATAAGCGCGAACACCCCAACCGGCGCGTAGCGCATCACCATGTGGGTCACTTTGAACATGGTTTCGGAGATAGAGCGGAACACGGTCACCAGCGGCTCGCGGTGCGTCGCTGGCAACGAGGAGAGCCCCAGACCAAACAGCACCGAGAAGAAGATGATCGGCAGCATCTCGCCTTTCGCCATGGAAGCAATGATGTTGGTCGGCACCAGCGACAGGATAGTCCCCATCAGACCATGGGAATGGCTCTGCACGTCAGCGGTGGTGCTTTGATATTTCGAAATATCCACCGTCGCCAGCTGCGACATATCGATCCCGGAGCCTGGCTGGAATACGTTCGCCAGCGTTATGCCGAGGATAATCGCAACCGTTGTGATCACTTCGAAATAGAGAATAGTTTTCGCGCCAATGCGGCCTAACTGCTTCGCATCGCCGACGCCCGCGATACCGACCACCAGCGTCGAGATCACAATGGGCACCACAATCATCTTAATCAGATGAATAAAAATATCGCCTGCCGGAGAGAGCAGGTTCGCAATCAGCCACTCGCGGCTGTCGCTATGATAATGAAGATAACTGCCCAGCAAGATGCCCAGCACAAGGGCCAGCAGGATCTGCCAGGCCAGGCTGACTTTCAAATTTTTCATAGAAACTGACTTCCTCAATGAAATCTCCGCACCAGCAAAACTGCATGAATATGGAGACATACTGAAAGGGTATGAATTGTGTTGCGTTGGTTTATGGGATTTTTTAACGCGGCGTATGAGTATCATTTGCACGACCTGTTGCGCAAGCCTTAAAGAACGACGCATTTCACTATCAAAAGCGGTTATGACGCGAGTTTGTCATAATTCTGATAAATAACCTTTTGTTATAAAAACGCTTTTTTATAAAGAATTGTGAATAATCGGCATCGTGAATTATTTCCCTTCAAAGTTTCATTCGCTCAATTTTCAACCTGTTCAAACAATGCGTGATCTGTCGCCCAAATACTAAACAAAGCTTGTAAAGCCCCTACTATTAACGTTTTTGCGACATATTATTAACATCTTACAAGGAGAAAAAAAGCCATGAGCCAAATACACAAACACGACATTCCCGCAAACATTGCGGACCGTTGCCTGATCACCCCGGAGCAGTACCACGAGAAATATCAGCAATCTGTTACCAACCCGGACGCCTTCTGGGCCGAGCAGGGTCACATCCTTGACTGGATCAAACCTTATCAGAAGGTGAAGAATACCTCTTTCGCGCCAGGCAACGTCTCCATTAAATGGTATGAAGACGGCACGCTGAACCTGGCGGCGAACTGCCTGGACCGCCATCTTGCCGAACGCGGCAACGAAACGGCCATTATCTGGGAAGGCGACGATGCCTCTCAGAGCAAACACATCTCTTATAAAGAGCTGCACCGCGACGTCTGCCGCTTCGCTAACGTGCTGCTGGACCAGGGGATTAAAAAAGGCGACGTGGTGGCGATCTACATGCCGATGGTGCCGGAAGCGGCGGTAGCTATGCTCGCCTGCGCGCGTATTGGCGCGATCCACTCCGTCATCTTCGGCGGCTTCTCCCCTGAAGCGGTTGCCGGGCGCATCGTTGACTCGAACTCGAAGCTGGTGATCACCGCCGACGAGGGCGTACGCGCCGGGCGCGGTATTCCGCTGAAGAAAAACGTCGATGAAGCGCTGAAAAACCCGAACGTCAAATCCATCAATAACGTCATTGTCCTCAAGCGTACCGGCGGCAAGATCGACTGGCACGAGGGGCGTGACCTGTGGTGGAGCGACCTGATTGAAAAAGCGAGCGACCAGCATCAGCCGGAAGAGATGAACGCGGAAGATCCGCTGTTTATTCTTTACACCTCCGGCTCAACCGGTAAACCGAAAGGCGTACTGCACACCACCGGCGGCTATCTGGTCTATGCGGCCACCACCTTTAAATACGTCTTCGACTACCATCCGGGCGACATCTACTGGTGTACCGCCGACGTGGGTTGGGTCACCGGACACAGCTACCTGCTGTACGGCCCGCTGGCCTGCGGCGCAACGACGCTGATGTTTGAGGGCGTACCGAACTGGCCGACCCCGGCGCGCATGTGTCAGGTGGTCGATAAGCACCAGGTCAACATTCTTTACACCGCGCCAACGGCGATCCGCGCGTTAATGGCGGAAGGCGATAAGGCCATCGAGGGCACTGACCGCTCCTCATTGCGCATCCTCGGCTCCGTGGGCGAGCCCATCAACCCGGAAGCCTGGGAGTGGTACTGGAAGAAAATCGGTAACGAGAAGTGCCCGGTGATGGACACCTGGTGGCAGACCGAAACCGGCGGCTTCATGATCACCCCAATGCCGGGTGCCACGCAGCTGAAGGCCGGCTCGGCAACCCGTCCGTTCTTCGGCGTGCAGCCTGCGCTGGTGGATAACGAAGGCAATCCGCAGGAAGGCGCCACCGAGGGTAACCTGGTGATCACAGACTCCTGGCCGGGCCAGGCGCGCACGCTGTTTGGCGATCACGAGCGCTTCGAGCAGACCTACTTCTCGACCTTTAAAAACATGTACTTCAGCGGCGACGGCGCGCGCCGGGATGAAGACGGTTATTACTGGATCACCGGACGCGTGGACGACGTGCTGAACGTTTCCGGCCACCGTCTGGGTACGGCAGAAATTGAGTCCGCGCTGGTGTCGCATCCGAAGATTGCCGAAGCGGCGGTGGTCGGCATTCCTCACAACATCAAGGGCCAGGCGATCTACGCCTACGTCACCCTGAACCACGGCGAAGAGCCGTCGCCGGAGCTGTATACCGAGGTGCGCAACTGGGTACGTAAAGAGATTGGCCCGCTTGCCACGCCGGACGTACTGCACTGGACAGACTCGCTGCCGAAAACCCGTTCCGGCAAGATTATGCGCCGTATCCTGCGCAAAATCGCGGCAGGCGATACCAGCAACCTCGGCGATACCTCAACGCTTGCGGATCCTGGCGTGGTGGACAAACTGCTCGAAGAGAAGCAGGCCATCGCAATGCCTTCATAATTTTTTCCCCCTCTCCCCGTGGGAGAGGGCCGGGGTGAGGGCATCAGACCGCACCTTCCTCCCCTCACCCTCTCCCCATAGGGGAGAGGGGATAAAACAAACCAACCTTACCTCTGGAGATTTCTGTGATGAATAACGATATTTGTCAGCAGATAGAGAATAGTGCGCACTACAGGGAGCTCGTCGATAAGCGGCAACGGTTTGCCTTCACCCTTTCCATCATCATGCTGATTATCTATGTCGGCTTTATTCTGCTGATCGCCTTTGCGCCGCACTGGCTGGGCACCCCGTTACATGAGGGCACCAGCGTGACGCGCGGTATCCCCATTGGCATTGGCGTGATCGTGATTTCATTTGTGCTGACCGGCGTCTACGTCTGGCGCGCGAACGGTGAGTTCGATCGTCTTAATAAAGCGGTACTGCAAGAGGTAAAAGCATCATGAAGCGAATCCTGACGGCGCTAGCCGCCACACTTCCCTTTGCCGCCCACGCGGCGGATGCCATTACCGGCGAGGTACAGCGCCAGCCAACCAACTGGCAGGCGATTATCATGTTCCTGATTTTCGTGGTGCTGACGCTGTACATTACGTACTGGGCGTCGAAACGCGTTCGCTCCCGTAACGATTACTACACTGCGGGCGGCAACATTACCGGCTTCCAGAACGGCCTGGCGATTGCGGGTGACTTTATGTCCGCCGCCTCGTTCCTCGGGATCTCCGCGCTGGTGTACACCTCCGGCTATGACGGCCTGATCTACTCCCTCGGCTTCCTCGTTGGCTGGCCGATCATTCTGTTCCTGATTGCCGAACGCTTGCGCAACCTGGGACGTTACACCTTCGCTGACGTGGCATCCTATCGCCTGAAACAGGGGCCGATTCGTACCCTCTCCGCCTGCGGCTCGCTGGTGGTGGTGGCGCTGTATCTGATCGCCCAGATGGTGGGCGCGGGCAAGCTTATCGAACTGTTGTTTGGCCTGAACTACCACGTCGCGGTGGTGCTGGTGGGCGTGCTGATGGTGATGTACGTTCTGTTCGGCGGCATGCTGGCCACCACCTGGGTGCAGATCATCAAAGCCGTACTGCTGCTGTTCGGCGCGAGCTTTATGGCCTTTATGGTGATGAAACACGTCGGCTTCAGCTTCAATAACCTGTTCACCGAAGCGATGGCTGTCCACCCGAAAGGAGAAGCGATCATGAGCCCGGGCGGGCTGGTGAAAGATCCGATCTCCGCGCTCTCTCTCGGTCTCGGCCTGATGTTTGGTACCGCTGGCCTGCCGCACATTCTGATGCGTTTCTTCACGGTGTCAGACGCGCGTGAAGCGCGTAAGAGCGTCTTCTACGCCACCGGCTTTATGGGTTACTTCTACATCCTGACCTTTATCATCGGCTTCGGCGCGATCATGCTGGTGGGCGCGAATCCGGCGTTTAAAGACGCGGCGGGTGCGCTGATTGGCGGTAACAACATGGCGGCGGTGCACCTGGCCGACGCGGTGGGCGGCAACCTGTTCCTCGGCTTTATCTCCGCCGTGGCCTTCGCCACCATCCTTGCGGTGGTCGCCGGGCTGACGCTGGCGGGCGCGTCTGCGGTATCGCACGACCTTTACGCCAACGTCTTCCGTAAAGGCGCGAGCGAGCGCGACGAGCTGAAGGTTTCCAAAATCACCGTGCTGGTGCTGGGCGTGGTCGCTATTCTGCTGGGGATCCTGTTTGAGAAGCAGAACATCGCCTTTATGGTGGGACTGGCCTTCTCGATTGCGGCAAGCTGTAACTTCCCAATCATTCTGCTCTCCATGTACTGGTCCAAACTGACCACCCGTGGGGCGATGATAGGCGGCTGGCTCGGCCTGCTGACAGCGGTAATTCTGATGATCCTCGGCCCGACCATCTGGGTGCAGATCCTCGGTCACGAAAGCGCTATCTTCCCGTACGAGTACCCGGCGCTGTTCTCCATTGCCGTGGCGTTTATCGGTATCTGGGTCTTCTCGGCTACCGACAACTCGCCGGAGGGTAACCTGGAGCGTGAGAAATTCCGCGCCCAGTTTATCCGCTCACAAACCGGCCTCGGCGTTGAGCAGGGCCGCGCGCACTAAGCCTTTCTCCCCGGTTGCTCTGGCCGGGGAGCTTAAAACATCACCCACGCCACCAGCGGCGCAATCAGCACCATCGTTACGCCCGAGAGCATCATCACCAGGCTTGCCACCACGCCCTCCTGCTGACCGAGCTCATACGAACGCGCCGTGCCTGCCCCGTGAGATGCCGCGCCAAACCCTGCTCCTTTCGCCATCCCTTCCCGAATGGACAGCCGCAGAAACAGCACATCCCCCACCGCCATGCCGAATACGCCGGTGACGACCACAAAGAGCGCCACCAGATCCGGCTGCCCGCCGAGCGGTTTGGCGGCCGCCAGCGCAAACGGCGTGGTCACCGAGCGCACGGCCAGACTGCGCTGAATTTCATCGGAGAGGGTAAACAGCCGCGCCAGCCAGACGGAGCTACAGACCGCCACCACCGTCGCGGTGACGACGCCCGCGCTGAGCGACATCCAGTGGCGTTTGATAATCGCCAGGTTGTCATACACCGGCACCGCAAAGGCGATAGTCGCCGGGCCGAGCAGCCACAGCAGCCAGTGGGATTCACCAATGTAGTTCTGCCAGGAGATATGGCCGAAGACCAGCATCAGCACCAGCAGGATCGGCGTAAAGACCAGCGGCATCAGCGGCAGCGTGCGAAAGCGGCGATACAGGCGCTTGTTGGCAAAGTAGATGGCGACCGTCACGATCAGGCACAGCACGCTTATCTGAAAGTTAGTCATGCTTTTGCCTGCTGATTTCGAACCGGTAAACCTTATCCACCACCCAGGCGGTGGCACCCAGCACCATCAGCGTGCTCAGGGCAATAACCGCGAAGATGCGCCAGCCGTCGACCATCAGCAGCTGCGCATAGTTCACCACCGCCACCACGGCCGGAACAAAGAACAGCAGCATCTCCGCCAGCAGCCAGCGCGCGCCGGCGCGCACCCAGCTGAGGGGCAACGCGCGGCAGAGGATCAGCACCAGCATCAGCACCATTCCCACCAGGTTGGCGGGTAAAGGCAGATGCAGCCAGTCGACAAGGTATTCCGCAAAAATAAACAGTCCCGCGTAGAGCAGTACCTGAACCGGGACCTGGAGTCGTTGCACAACGGCAGGCGTAACACGGCTTAACGCCACGGCCATGGGGGTTTTCCTCAGAAATGAGACGAGGCGCCAGTATAGTGAGCGTACGTCATCGACTGAAATGAATTAAAATCATCGAAGGTATAGTTTCGAGGAATAATCATGGACATAAGAACGCTGCGCTATTTTGTCGAGGTGGTTCGCCAGCAAAGTTTTACCCGCGCAGCGGAGAAGTTGTTCGTTACCCAGCCAACCATCAGCAAGATGCTGAAAAACCTCGAAGACGAGCTGAACTGTACCCTGCTGATCCGCGACGGACGCAAGCTGCTGCTGACCGATACCGGACGCGTGGTCTTCGAGCGCGGGCTGGCGATCCTGGCGGAGTTTCGCCAGCTTGAGGCCGAGCTTGCGGACATCAACCACCTGACGAAAGGTCTGCTGCGGCTCGGCATTCCGCCGATGGTTGGCATGATGATGGCCGGGCCGATAAGCCTGTTCCGTCAGCGCTACCCTGGCGTTGAGCTCAAAATTTCTGAATTTGGCGGCCTGACCGTGCAGCAGGCGGTGATCAACGGCGAGCTGGACGTGGCGATGACGGCCCTTCCCGTGGAGGAAGAGAGCGGGCTGGCAACGCTGCCGCTGTTCAGCCATCCGCTGTGCGTGCTGGTGCCCCGCTCCGGCGACTGGCTGAAGATAGACTCAGTGAAGCCCGATCTGCTCGGCGAACACCCGCTGCTGATCTACAACGAAGACTTCGCCTTAAGCCGCCAGCTAATGACCCTGTTTAACCACCATAACGTGAAGCCGCGCATTGCGGTGCGCAGCGGCCAGTGGGATTTCCTGGCGGCAATGGTGCAGGCGGGCGTGGGAATTGCCATTCTGCCGCAGCCGATCTGCGAGCGGCTGGATAAAAACACGCTGCGCTGGATCCCGCTGGAGAGTGACCTGCACTGGCAGTTGGGGATGATTTGGCGTGAAGGGGTGTATCTTTCGCACAGCGCACAGGCGTGGCTGCAATGTTGTGAGGGGTTTTGGGTGCGGTCTGAATAGTGCCGGGTGGCGGCTTCGCCTTACCCGGCCTACGGTTCAAATGTAGGCCCGATAAGCGTAGCGCCACCGGGCAACAACGCGCTACTGATTCTCTATCAACAGCGCTTCTAACAGGTCCAGATCGTGCAGCAGCTTTTGCAGCGTCTCGTTGCTGATCTGACGCGTCGCGCGCAGGTGATACAGCTCGGCACGCTCGGAGCGCAGCGCCGCCAGGCGGAAACGACGCTCGAGGTTCTCTTCCTGCAGCGAGCTTTCCACGTCGTTACGTCCGTCAGCACGACGGCGCAAATTACCAATCACGCGTGAACTGACTTCCTTCAGCAGCTGGTTATCAATGTTCTCTTCGGCATCGGCAGCCAGACGCTCCTCCATCTTCTCAATGGCGACAATCGCGACTTCTGCCGTCGCCGCACGGGCTATCCGCTCCTCTTTGTGCTGTTGGGTCGAGTCACCGGCATCAATGTGCTGGAGTAAAATCGGCAGCATAATCACGCCGACAAACAGCGAGAAGAGAATCACGCCCGCCGCCAGGAACACCAGCTCGTAGCGCGCCGGGAAGACGTCGCCCGTCGGCAGCAGCAGCGGAATAGAGAGCACACCGGCGAGGGTTATCGCCCCGCGTACGCCCGCGAAGGAGGCAATCAGCAGCTCGCGCGTGGTCCAGGAGCCGAACTCCATCGGCTTTTTGGTCAGGAAGCGGACGCTGAACTTTTTCATCGTCCACAGCCAGCCGAAACGCACCAGCATTAATGCCATGTAGATCAGCACGATATCGGTAAACAGCATCCAGACTTCAACGTTTGGATCCGCCTCCGCCGCGATCAGCGAGGATTCCATGATGCCCGGCAGCTGCAGGCCCAGCAGCAGGAAGACCATGCCGTTAAAGACAAATTCCAGCATCGCCCAGGTGCTGTTGGCACGCAGGCGCATCGCCAGCGGCGCGCGGCGCATCACGCCGGAGCGGGTGATGGTCATCCCCGCGGCTACCGCCGCCAGAATGCCCGAGACGCCGATATGTTCAGCGATAAGGTAAGAGGCAAACGGCAGCAGGAACAGCAGAACGATTTGCGTCGCCGGTTCATCGCCGCCCCAGCGGCTGAGGAAGCGCAGCGAACGACCGTACAGCCAGCTCACCACGAAGCCCGCGAGAATACCGCCAATCGCCACCTTGAAGAATTCCAGGGTCGCGCCACCAATGGTAAAGACCATGGTGCCCATGGCTACCGCCACGGCAAACTTCAGGGCCACCAGGCCGGAAGCGTCGTTCATCAACGCCTCGCCCTGCAAAATGCCCATTATTTTCTTCGGAATGCGCCCTTCACCCACAATGCCGGAAAGGGCCACGGCGTCGGTCGGCGACAGCACGGCGGCCAGCGCAAAGGCGGGAATTAACGGGATACCCGGTACGGCCCAGTAGATCAGGAAACCAATCCCGACCACGGTAACGACCACCAGCGCCAGCGCCAGGCCGAAGATCTCTCGCCCGTGCTCAAGAAATTCGCGCGTCGGCGTTTTCCACCCATCGGCAAACAGCAGCGGCGGGATAAACAGCACGAGGAACAGTTCCGGATCGAACTCCACGTGCAGACCGAACGTCGGCCACGCCAGCAGCGCGCCGATGGCTATTTGCATTAAAGGCAGGGGGACCTGGAAGGGCAGTACGCGTGTAACCACCCCGGATAATGAGACCACAAGGGTCATGATGAGTATTGTGAAGAAGATTTCCATGCGTTCCCTGTTTGCTGTGTTTCTTTTTAAGCCAAACCTGAGGCGTCGTGCCTCTTATTCTATCCTCTCCAGAGTAACGCAAAAGGCAACGGGATGAGTCCTGAAAATAAAAACGGGCGGCCTGAGCCACCCGTTTTCGCATCAATGGATAATTTAGATTGCCCAGCCGCCCGCGTAGAAGGCGACCAACGCAACGGCGATCACCACGGTGCCGATGTTCAGCTTGCGCCACTCTCCGGAAACCAGACGACCAATCACCAGCGACGCGAAACCGATCATGATGCCGGTCACGATGTTACAGGTCAGGACGATAAACACTGCGGTAATCAGGCCGGACATCGCATCCACGAAGTCCGCAAAATCGATTTTCGCCACGTTGCTCAGCATCAGCAGGCCGACGTACATCAGCGCTGGCGCGGTCGCGTAAGCCGGTACCAGGTATGAGAGCGGAGAGAGGAACAGGATCAGCAGGAACAGCACGCCGACGGTGATGGCCGTCAGGCCGGTTTTACCGCCTGCCGCCGTACCCGCTGCAGATTCGATATACACCGCCGCAGGCGCCGCACCCACCAGACCAGAGAAGACGCTGCTCAGGGAGTCGGTGGTCAGCGCTTTGCCGCCATCAATAATCTGACCGTCTTTATCCAGCAGGTTGGCCTGACCGGCCACCGCGCGAATGGTACCGGTGGCGTCAAATACCGCGGTCATCACCAGCGCCAGCACGCTTGGCAGGATCACCGGGTTCAGCGCACCGACGATATCCAGGCTGCCGATCAGGGAGTTGCCTTTGTCATCGCTCAGCGACGGCATGGCGAAAATACCGGAGAAGTGAACGGTCGGATCGAAAATCAGGCCGACAATAGAAATGCCAATAATGGTCAGCAAAATGCCGCCCGGCACCTTCAGTTTTTCCAGGCCG
The DNA here is from genome assembly GCF_014896175.1 of Enterobacter cloacae complex sp. I3. NCBI lineage: Bacteria > Pseudomonadati > Pseudomonadota > Gammaproteobacteria > Enterobacterales > Enterobacteriaceae > Enterobacter > Enterobacter cloacae complex sp. I3. Next base: position 92,420 of record NZ_JADBQZ010000016.1, on the reverse strand, counting down.
ATAATCACCGCCAAACCGATGAGCGACATAATGACCGGGAAGCTCGCAAAATGACCGAGCGCTACCGGCAGGCCGTCCAGCGGGTTCTTGATGACCAGACCCACGCCGTTGGCAGCGATCAGCAGCAGGAACAGGCCGATACCGATACCGGTTCCGTGCGCCACGCCCTGCGGCAGGTTGCGCAAAATCCAGCTACGGATGCCGGTGGCAGAAATAACGGTAAACAGTACGCCCATCAGGAACACGGCGCCGAGGGCAACCGGTACGCTGATCTGCTGGCCCAGCACCAGACTGAACGCGGTAAAGGCGGTCAAAGAGATGGCGCAACCAATCGCCAGCGGCAGGTTCGCCCACAGGCCCATTACGATGGAGCCCACGCCGGCCACCAGGCAGGTGGCGACAAAGACAGCCGCAGGCGGGAAGCCCGCCTTGCCCAGCATGCCCGGCACCACGATGACGGAGTAAACCATCGCCAGAAACGTGGTCAGACCGGCAACGACTTCCTGACGCACGGTGCTGCCACGAGCCGAAATTTTAAACATGGCGTCAAGTGAACCGCCGGTACGCGCAGATGGCGTAGACATAGAAAACATCCCCTGAGAGTTTTTATAGAACGTCCATAAGCGTGGTGGAGACACCGCTGCCAGCTAAAACGTCAAATCCGTGTGTTGCGTTTGCGACGAAAGGGCGTCACAAAAAAAGCAAACGTTTAGCTCCGCGCTTATAAAACGGGTGGTCAAATTAAGGCAAACGATTATCCAGCCTAATACCCGCCCTTTTCAACTGAACTTTATCGTTTTTCGCTAAAATTCACTTATGACGATGAAGAAATAAACAGAGGATGCGCAAACGTTATCGTCTATGCGCAATTTGTTTACATTTCAATCCTCGCCCGGGATCGTTAACGGGCCACCTTGTTGCAGGGTTCTTTGCCAGCCAGGACTCGTTTCCACTTTTTGCTTCCATGCCTGAATATGCGGCAGATTAGCAATGCCGCCGCGCGCCAGCAGGGCAAAGAGGGGGAAGCTCATCTGAATGTCGGCCATGCTTAACGTCTCTCCGGCAAACCAGCTGTTTTTAGCAAGATGTGAGTCAATAAAGCGCGCATGGGTCTCCAGCTGGGGGTTGAGATACGCTTTCTGTACCCCCTGCCCCAGCGCCTTGCCCAGCGTTCGGATGCCAAACGGCACGGGCGGCTTGCCCAGGCTGCTGAAGACCAGCTTCATGAGCAGCAGCGGCATCAGCGACCCTTCTGCGTAATGCAGCCAGAAGCGGTATTGCACCTTATGCGCGGGGTCTAAAGGCTTCAGCCGCGATTCGGCATCATAGGTTTCCTGCAGATACTCCAGAATGGCGCCTGACTCCGCAAGGATCAGCCCGTTATCTTCAATGACCGGCGATTTGCCCAACGGATGCACCTTTTTGAGGGAATCGGGTGCCAGCATGTTCTTTTCGCGCTGGTAGTGAACAATCTCATAAGGCAGGGCGAGCTCTTCCAGCGCCCAGATCACGCGGTGCGAGCGCGACTGGTTAAGGTGATGTACCGTGAGCATGATTTTCTCCTGTTATTCATACTTTTTAACTATAGAAAATCGAACAACACCGCGAAAAAATTTCGTCTAAAAAACGGCTAGCGCGGCTGGCGAAAATACGGGTCTTGCATAGAATTAAAGTGTCAGCACAATCCGGAACCTCCCCAACCAGCTCGACACGAGGGGTGCTGATGTCGGGGGAAGCCCTCCCGTGAACCAGCGGGATAGAGAGAAAGACAAAGACCGGGAAAAACTAAAGCGCCCTTAGTGGCGCTTTAGTTCTTTATTATGCTTTTTGCCGCAAGAACTTAATCCTCCTCCAGCAGCCGCGCCCCGGTCCCCTGCTCGCCCAGCCTGTCGCCAGGGTTACGTAGCGGGCAGTCGCTACGGGACAGGCAGCCGCAGCCGATACAGCCGTCCAGCTCGTCACGCAGCGCCACCAGCGTGTGGATACGCCTGTCCAGCTCTTCACGCCACTGGGACGAAAGCTCTTTCCACTCTTTCGGGCTAAGCGTGTGCCCTTCCGGCAACACGCCGAATGCCTCACCGATCGTCGCCAGGGGAATGCCGATGCGTTGCGCAATTTTGATAATCGCCACGTAGCGGAGCACGTCACGGGTATAGCGGCGCTGGTTTCCACCGTTACGGATGCTTTTAATTAACCCTTTGCTTTCATAAAAGTGGAGCGCCGATACCGCTACACCGCTTCGCTTTGCCACTTCGCCGGGGGTTAACAGCGCTTTAATGCGCGGCAATCTCTTTTCCATAAAACCTCTTTACCTCAAGTTAACTTGAGGAATTATACTCCCCCGCAGAGAAAACGACGAATCAACCGAGAAAGTTGTATCTACAGAGGGGCAACCTTATGTCGCATCAGCAAATTATTCAGACACTTATTGAATGGATTGACGATCATATCGACCAACCGTTGAACATTGATGTGGTCGCAAAAAAATCGGGCTATTCGAAATGGTATTTACAGAGAATGTTCCGTACGGTCATGCACCAGACGCTGGGGGAGTACATTCGTCAGCGCAGGCTCCTGCTGGCGGCGCAGGCGTTACGCTCAACGCAGCGGCCGATTTTTGATATCGCGATGGATCTTGGCTATGTCTCGCAACAAACCTTTTCCCGTGTGTTTCGCCGCGAGTTTGACCGTACGCCGAGCGATTATCGCCACCAGTTGAATTAATGCATATCAGTGCAAAGGTTGCTGCTGCCAGGTCATAAACTCCTGGGGCGGCATCGCTTTCGCGAAGTGCCATCCCTGACAGAACTCAACGCCGCGCTTCAACAGCCAGCTCACCTGCTCAGCCGTCTCAACCCCTTCCGCAATGGTTTTAAGCCGCAGGCTTTGCGCCATCTCGATAATATGCTCGGCGATCAGGTGGCTGGTACTGTTAGTGGTTAAGGTGTCGATAAACGATTTATCGATTTTCAGAATATCCACGTTCAACGAGTAGAGGTTGTGCAGGTTGGAATAACCGGTCCCGAAATCATCGATCGCCACTTCATAGCCCGCCTGACGGAAGGCCTGAATCACCGGCGTGGTTTTTGGCACATCGATAAAGCCGCGCTCCGTCACTTCAATTTTAATTTGCTGGGCGCGTACGGCGTAGTGCCGGGCCTTGTCAGAAATCATGGCGATCAGCCGCGAGGAGTGGAAGTCCGTGGCCGACAGGTTGATCGAAATATAGAGATGCGGATGCGCCGCCAGGAAATGGCCCAGATCGCTGAATACCTCCTCAACGACATAATCCGTGATCCGCTCGCTCATTCCCTCTTTTTCCGCAAGCGGAATAAACTCAGCCGGGCTCATTACCTGCCCATTAAAACCAGGCCAGCGCAACAGCGCCTCTGCCCCCACACACTGGTTGTTCTTGATATCAATAATCGGCTGATAGTGCACACAAAGCTGGCGCTTGTTCAGCGCCCGGTGCAGTAAGCGCCCCGGCGAATTAAGCTCACGATGGGTACGGGACCACACCAGCAAAATAATAATGCTGCAGATCATTCCCAGCGGTAGCGTCAACGTCGCCTGGTGATAGAGCGTTTCATAAAAACGTTTATCTGACGTCGACACGATGGCGGCAATAGGCCGATTTGTCGATTTCACGACGGTATAGAAACGGTTATCTTTTTGAAATACCGATTCCTTATCCTGAATCATCGAATTTAATAAAGTCGCATTGGCTTTCTGGCTTACGGAAAAGAAGGCATTAGTTACCGTGTCGTATACCCCCCATGCGAGGGAATGATCGGTAGACATCACTTCACTGTAAGAAAGCGGATTGACCACCACGACATAATTTCCGCGCTGCATATATGTCATTTTATAGCCAGTATAAAATGGCGTATCGCGAAAATAATAGATAGCAACGTCAGGTTTACGCGTGTAATTAGCGACCGGAATGACGTAGGGTTGATCCGGTGTAAAAACGGTCGAACAAAGAAAATTCTGACCTTCAGCATAAATTAAATCGGCGACAAACAGGCGGCCACGAACAACGTTCAACATATATTGACGATGTTTCGGCGTACAACGTTCACCCCGATATTTTTCTGCCTCGCCCCTGGCCAGTTCAACTTGTTGAATAACCAGTTCTGTTTTGTCTAAAGCCAGTTCAGCAAATGTCCGTAGCTGAGCGCTCGTTTCCGACTCGGCTCGTAGCTGGGCAAACCATAGAGCAAGCATCACCGGCAGCATAACTACCATGATGATCCCTACCACTCTGAGCATTTTGCGCCGCGCGCTACGATTCATTTCCCGCCCTATATCCCTGCATGTTGTACGCCTGTAGTAATGAAGGCCGGATGCTTTGTTAAACAGGTGATTACGTTGCATGAATCATGCGAAGTTAGCAACTGACTTTTAGTATTAAAAATCTTAAATTTCGTTATGACGATAATATTTTCCCGTAAGCTAAACTGTAAGTATTCGTTCCGTTTTAATTAAGGAAAATAATTATCCATCGCGTACGGGAGGTTTGAAGAGAACACAACAGAGGATCGCTGATTAAGCAAAACTTCTGGCGGCATGAAAAAAGTACAACACCAACGTGACGTTTCATCCTATTTATGCGGGTATATTTTGTTCGTTGTTTTATAAATAAACAGACATCACCACAATATTATCAGAAAATAATGCGCCCCCTAAAAACGGCACGGCTGGCCGTCTCTCTGCCTCCAGATGCTCTTCCCCACTTACCCGACGGGATTACCTCAGCGCGTTGTGGATCCGCCTCCCCCTGTGCGAAGGCGGTCCCGAACCGCATGCTCTTTTTTTCGGGTAATAAAATCCCCTTTTTTGGCTACGCAGACACTGGCGAATAAATCAACAAATGTGATATAGTTCACACATATTGTGTAACGAGAAACACTGTTTCATTCAGTTCGTCTGTTTTGTAGAGGATGGGTTTTATGGCAACCATTACTACCAGCATGGTTCTCCTGCGCTGGCCCTTGTTGAGCGCGGTTTTGATGTTTTTAGCCAGCACGCTGAACATTCAGTTTCGTAAATCCGACTACGCGGGTCTTGCCGTCATAAGTACCCTGTTAGGGCTTGGCGCGGCCTGCTGGTTCGCAACGGGCCTGCTGGGCATTACCCTGCTGGATATGGCCGCGGTCTGGGAAAATATAAAAGTGGTGATGGTTGAGGCGATGAACCACACCCCACCAGACTGGCCGATGGTGATTACCTGATCCCTTCAGCAATAAAAAAACCCAGACGATGTCTGGGTTTTTTGTTTTAGCATCCGTTGATCAGAACGGGATATCGTCGTCGAAGTCCATTGGCGGTTCGTTAGACGGAGCAGGAGTAGACTGCTGCTGCGGACGAGACTGCGCGCCGCCGCTGAACTGGTTGCCGCCCTGCGGCTGCTGAGGCTGACCCCAACCGCCCTGCTGCTGGTTCTGACCGCCACCTGCCGGTGCGCCACCGCCCTGACGGCCACCCAGCATTTGCATGGTACCGCCCACGTTCACCACCACTTCCGTGGTGTATTTTTCCTGACCGGATTGGTCGGTCCATTTGCGGGTACGCAGCTGGCCTTCGATATAGACCTGAGAACCTTTACGCAGATACTCACCGGCTACTTCTGCCAGTTTGCCAAACAGCACAACGCGGTGCCATTCGGTCTGCTCTTTCATTTCACCGGTCGCTTTATCACGCCAGGATTCGGAAGTAGCCAGCGTAATGTTGGCAACTGCGCCACCACTCGGCATGTAGCGTACTTCCGGGTCCTGGCCCAGATTACCGACGAGAATCACCTTGTTTACGCCTCTGCTGGCCATGTTCGTGTCTCCTGAATACGTTTCTTAATAGTGTAAACGCGCGAGTGTACCATTTCCATGCTGCACTTTGATAGTTGCGTAGCACGTTCCAGAGTTCTCTCGCGAACTCAACATTGTTACACAGTGAATCAGAAAATGCATTCCAATACTGTATATTCAAACAGGTCATTTTGTGTCATAATTAGCCGTTTCTGACAGCCGTTTGTCCTTCAAACAAACCAGGCAATCCGTGTTCCAACCGGGAAAGGTGAATGGATAAGATCGAAGTTCGGGGCGCCCGCACCCATAATCTCAAGAATATCAACCTCATAATCCCTCGCGACAAACTCATCGTCGTGACCGGGCTTTCGGGGTCTGGCAAATCCTCACTGGCTTTCGACACCTTGTATGCCGAAGGACAGCGTCGTTACGTCGAATCACTTTCTGCGTACGCGCGTCAGTTCCTGTCGCTGATGGAAAAACCGGATGTCGATCATATTGAAGGGTTATCGCCTGCTATCTCTATTGAGCAGAAGTCTACCTCGCATAACCCGCGTTCAACGGTCGGTACCATTACCGAAATCCATGACTACCTGCGTCTGCTGTATGCCCGCGTGGGTGAGCCGCGCTGCCCGGACCACGATGTCCCGCTGGCGGCACAGACCGTGAGCCAGATGGTGGATAACGTGCTGTCGCAGCCGGAAGGCAAACGCCTGATGCTGCTGGCACCGATCATCAAAGAGCGTAAAGGCGAGCACACCAAAACGCTGGAGAACCTGGCAAGCCAGGGCTATATCCGCGCCCGTATCGACGGCGAAGTGTGTGACCTGTCCGATCCGCCAAAGCTTGAGCTGCAAAAGAAACACACCATCGAAGTGGTGATTGACCGCTTTAAGGTGCGTGACGATCTCGCCACGCGTCTGGCTGAATCCTTTGAAACCGCGCTGGAACTCTCTGGCGGCACGGCCGTGGTCTCCGACATGGACGACCCGAAAGCGGAAGAGCTGCTCTTCTCCGCCAACTTCGCCTGCCCGATTTGCGGCTACAGCATGCGCGAGCTGGAACCGCGCCTGTTCTCGTTCAACAACCCGGCGGGCGCGTGCCCGACCTGTGATGGTCTGGGCGTGCAGCAGTATTTCGATCCGGATCGCGTGATCCAGAACCCCGAGCTGTCGCTCGCGGGCGGTGCGATTCGCGGCTGGGATAAGCGTAACTTCTACTACTTCCAGATGCTGAAGTCGCTGGCGGAGCACTACAAATTCGACGTTGAAGCGCCGTGGGCGACCCTGAGCCCGAACGTGCACAAAGTGATCCTGTTCGGTTCCGGCAAAGAGAACATAGAGTTCAAATATATGAACGATCGCGGCGATACCTCCGTGCGTCGCCACCCGTTCGAAGGGGTGCTGCACAATATGGAGCGCCGCTACAAAGAGACCGAATCCAGCGCGGTGCGCGAGGAGCTGGCGAAGTTCATCAGCAATCGCTCCTGCGCCACCTGCGAGGGCACGCGTCTGCGTCGCGAAGCGCGCCACGTGTTTGTGGAAAACACGGCGCTGCCGACCATCTCAGACATGAGCATCGGCCACGCAATGGACTTCTTCAATAACCTGAAGCTTTCCGGCCAGCGTGCGAAAATCGCCGAAAAAGTGCTGAAAGAGATCGGCGATCGCCTCAAGTTCCTCGTGAACGTTGGCCTGAACTACCTGACGCTTTCCCGCTCGGCAGAAACGCTCTCCGGCGGTGAAGCCCAGCGTATCCGTCTGGCGAGCCAGATTGGCGCGGGCTTAGTCGGCGTGATGTACGTGCTGGATGAACCGTCCATCGGCCTGCACCAGCGCGACAACGAGCGTCTGCTCGGCACGCTGATCCACCTGCGCAATCTCGGCAACACGGTAATCGTGGTGGAGCACGACGAAGACGCAATTCGCGCCGCAGACCACGTGATCGACATCGGCCCGGGCGCGGGCGTGCACGGCGGCCAGGTGGTGGCGGAAGGTACGCTGAAGGACATTATGGCGGTGCCCGAGTCGCTGACCGGCCAGTACATGAGCGGCAAGCGCAAAATTGAAGTGCCAAAACAGCGCGTCGCGGCGAACCCGGAAAAAGTGCTGAAGCTCACAGGGGCGCGCGGCAACAACCTGAAGGACGTCACCCTGACGCTGCCGGTTGGCCTGTTTACCTGCATTACCGGCGTGTCCGGTTCCGGTAAATCGACGCTGATCAACGATACGCTGTTCCCGATTGCGCAGACGGCGCTGAACGGCGCGACGCTGGCCGAGCCTGCACCGTACCGCGATATTCAGGGGCTGGAGCATTTCGACAAGGTTATCGACATCGACCAGAGCCCGATTGGCCGTACGCCGCGTTCCAACCCGGCGACCTATACCGGCGTCTTCACGCCCGTACGTGAACTCTTCGCCGGCGTACCGGAAGCGCGTTCGCGCGGGTATACGCCAGGACGTTTCAGCTTTAACGTGCGCGGCGGCCGCTGTGAAGCGTGCCAAGGCGACGGCGTGATCAAGGTTGAGATGCACTTCCTGCCGGATATCTACGTGCCGTGCGACCAGTGCAAAGGCAAGCGCTATAACCGCGAAACGCTGGAGATTAAATACAAAGGCAAGACCATCCACGAAGTGCTGGACATGACCATCGAAGAGGCGCGCGAGTTCTTTGACGCCGTCCCTGCGCTGGCGCGTAAGCTGCAGACGCTGATGGACGTAGGCCTGACCTACATTCGCCTGGGGCAGTCAGCAACAACCCTGTCCGGCGGTGAGGCGCAGCGCGTGAAGCTGGCGCGCGAGCTGTCCAAGCGTGGTACCGGCCAGACGCTCTACATTCTGGATGAGCCGACCACTGGCCTGCACTTTGCGGATATCCAGCAGTTGCTTGAGGTGCTGCATCAGCTGCGCGATCAGGGCAACACGATTGTGGTCATCGAACATAATCTTGACGTGATTAAAACCGCGGACTGGATTGTCGATCTCGGCCCGGAAGGCGGCAGCGGCGGGGGTGAAATCCTCGTCTCCGGTACGCCAGAGACCGTTGCAGAGTGCGAAGCCTCGCACACCGCGCGCTTCCTTAAACCGTTGTTGTAATTGTTACACGGAGAGCTGCTGTCGGGTCGCTTCCGGCAGCAGCTCAACTGCCTGCTTGTAGGACGCATCCACCAGATAGTAAATTTGCGAGCCGGGCAGCGAGCCGTCCAGATAAACGGTACTCCAGTGCGCCTTATTGAGGTGCTGGCTCGGCCTCACATCATCATGCTGCTGACGTAATAGATCCGCCAGTTCCGGGCTGGTTTTCAGCGACGCCGCCGGGCGCCCTTCAACCTCTTTCACCATCGCAAACAGCACGTCTCCCACTTTGATCTGCGTGGCTTTCCAGTCGCTGTGAACGCTTTGTTCCGCGCCAGGCTTGCTCATGCAGTACTGAAGTATCTCCGAAATTGTCATCTTTATTCCCCTTGTAGCGTTGCGATAATTTTACGCGAACCACCGTGAATGCGATGTTCTCCCAGCCAGATCCCTTGCCACGTGCCCAGCATTAGCCGCCCGTTATGAACCGGCAGCATCAGCGATACGCCCAGCAGAGAAGATTTGATATGCGAAGGCATGTCATCTGCGCCTTCATAATCGTGCTCGTAGGGGGCGTTGTCCGGAACCGTCTTCAGGAAATGGTGTTCCATATCAGACCGGACGGTAGGGTCGCAATTTTCATTAAGCGTGAGGGAGGCTGACGTGTGCTGAAGCAGCAGATGCAGTAAACCCGTTTTGACGCGCGACAGGTCGCGGAGTTGCCCGATGACTTCGTCCGTCACAAGGTGAAATCCGCGGGGTTTAGCGCTTAAGGTCAGGGTCTGTTGATACCACATGAGCTGCTCCGTTCTGAAAGATGAATCTTTCTAAGTGTGCAGCAAGAAGGCGAAAGGTAAAACCCGCAGCGGCGGATTTGTTCAAAAAAGAATCAAACCCGCCGCTCAAGAACTAATACTCGGAGTTAACAATCACCTCCTCGCCAAACTTGCCTGCCATCGGCAGCGGTCGATAGGTCGAGTTAGAGGCACGCAGCACCCGGATCGCTCTGGCTCCCACATCCTGCGCCGCGGTAATGTCGTTATCCGAATCACCGTAGAACACTTTGATGTTTTTCTGCTCCAGCCACTGGGTTTTGGTGTTTTGTCCCTCTTTATCACCGGCAAAAATGACCGGATTCATGCTGGCTGCCGGGATCTGAAAATCGTCCTGCAGGGTTTTGGAGACGGTCTCCGTTTTGGTCTGGCTACGGCCGGTGACAAAGTAAATGCTGTCGCCGCGCTTAACGTGCATGGCGATCAGCGCGCGGGCCACCTCTTTCGGAATGCTGAACTCATCCCAGCCGTTATTCATTTTTTCCCAGAACTCCGGGTTCTTCAGATACGCTTCGCTGTCCGGAGAATACGTTTTCTTGCCACGCCAGAAGCCTGGGCTCGAGAACAGCACGGTATCGTCAATGTCGAAGCCCACGGCCATTGGCGGGCGGCCCATCAGGCTGTTTTCGATTTGGGCCACGGAAACCCAGTGAATGGGTGCCTGCTCGGCAAGGATGGCGGCGGTGGTGCCGGTGTAAAGCGGCGTCGGTGCGGAAGCTCGCGCGACGACGGCGCTATTAAGCGAGAACAATAAGCAGGCGGCGCTGAGCGCCAGTGTGATCTTGCGCATATTTTCCCCTGAATATTCAGTTTGTTATCTTTATATTTTGAGTGGATGGTCAAAAATCTATCCGACCATAACCCCGGAGGGAGGGGAAGGAAAGGAGTTTTTACTTATAAAGATGAATAAAAAGAAGACGATCACAAAGTGCCGGGGGACGTGTTTATGCGGTCTGATGCCCTCACCCCAGCCCTCTCCCACGGGGAGAGGGCTGGGTTAGTGAGCATTTACATTACAGCAGCAAACGCCTGCGCCACGCGCTGGACGTTGCCGGCATTCAGGCCCGCCACGCACATACGGCCGCTGGCGATCAGGTAGACACCGAACTCGTCACGCAGGCGATCGACCTGTGCCGCGCTCAGTCCGGTATAGCTGAACATCCCGCGCTGCTTGAGCAGATAGTCGAAGTTATGCCCCGGCACCGCCTCTTTCAGCACGTTAACAAGTTCCTGACGCATCGACAGAATGCGCTTGCGCATCGCTTCCACTTCCGCAAGCCAGGTGGCTTTCAGCTGTTCGTCGCCCAGAACGGTCGCCACCACCTGCGCACCAAAGTTCGGCGGGCTGGAGTAAATACGGCGGACCGTCGCTTTCAGTTGGCCGAGAACGCGCCCCGCGGCTTCGGCGTCTTCACACACCACGGACAGACCGCCAACGCGCTCGCCGTAGAGAGAGAAGATTTTTGAGAAGGAGTTGCTGACCAGCGCTGGCAGCCCGGCGCTGGCAACGGCGCGGATGGCGTAAGCATCTTCTTCCATGCCCGCGCCAAAGCCCTGATAGGCGATGTCGAGGAACGGGATCAGGTTACGTGCCTTCAGCACCTCGATCACCGCATCCCACTGGGCATTGGTGAGGTCCGCCCCGGTCGGGTTATGGCAGCATGGGTGCAGCAGCACGATGCTGCGCGCCGGCAGGGTGTTCAGTTTTTCCAGCAGCGCTTCGACGCGCACGCCGTTGGTTTCGCTGTCGAACCACGGATAGGTCTCGACCTTAAAGCCCGCACCTTCAAAGATGGCCACGTGGTTTTCCCACGTCGGGTCGCTGACCCACACGCCGGAATCCGGGAAATATTTTTTCAGGAAATCTGCGCCTACCTTCAGCGCACCCGAGCCGCCCAGCGTCTGGATAGTCGCCACGCGCTTTTGCGCGAGCACCGCGTGGTCCGCACCAAACAGCAGCGGCGCAATCGTATTACGGTAGGTGTTTAACCCTTCCATCGGCAAATAAAGCGAAGCACCGTGCGGGGTTGCGTTAAGACGTGCTTCGGCTTCGGCAACGGCTTTCAGTTGAGGAATGATGCCGTCCTCGTTGTAATAAAGACCAATGCTGAGGTTCACTTTATCGCTGCGAGGATCTTCTTTGAAACGCTCCATCAAGGAGAGAATAGGGTCGCCGGCGTAGGCGTCTACTTTCTGAAACACGCGATGTTCTCCGGATTATTATGAGGCAGGGTTTTCAACAATAAACCGGAAGCGGAATAAGATCGAGGGGATGTTAACAGAAGCGGGATGCATCGCATCCCGTTAAAGCTCAGTCGATGTATTTCATTGCCACCCGCGACGTCAGACGCGTAATAAGTTCGTAAGCACTTACTTTTGTAATCTCAGCAATGCGTTCAACGGGCAGACCTTCACCCCACATCACCGCATCGTCGCCCGCTTTATCCTGCGCGCCGGGCCCAAGATCCACGCAAATCATGTCCATCGCCACGCGGCCGACAATTTTCACTTCACGATCATTGACCAGCACCGGCGTGCCCGTTGGTGCCGCGCGCGGATAGCCGTCGCCGTAGCCCATCGCCACCACGCCAAGCCGCGTGTCGCGCTCGCTGGTCCAGGTACCGCCGTAACCCACCGGCTCGCCCGCTTTGTGCTCCCGCACGGCAATCAGCTTTGATACCAGCGACATCACCGGCTTAAAGCCTAAGTCCGGCCCCCAGGGTTTATTCTCAAGCGGGGAAACGCCATACAGAATAATCCCCGGACGCGCCCAGTCGAAGTGGGATTGCGGCCACAGCAGAATGCCGCCGGATGCCGCAATGGAGCGCATTCCCGGCTTGCCTTCGCAGAAGGTGTTGAAGATATCAAGCTGCTGCTCGGTTGCGCCGCATTCGGGCTCATCGGCACGGGCAAAGTGGCTGACGATATTGACCGGCTGACGCACATTTTTGCACTGGCACAAACGCTGATAAAACGCCTCCGCGTTTTCCGGGCGCACGCCCAGCCTGTGCATGCCCGTATCGAGCTTCATCCAGACGGTGACCGGCTCGCTCAGTTCAGCCGTTTCCAGCGCGGCCAGTTGTTCTTCGTTGTGTACCGCCGTGTGCAGCTGCTGGTCTGCAATGGTCGGCAGATCCGAGGCTTCAAAAAAGCCTTCGAGGAGCAGAATCGGTTGCGTAATGCCGCCTGCGCGCAGGCGGAGAGCTTCTTCGAGACGGGCGACGCCAAAGGCGTCGGCATCGGGGAGCGTTCGCGCGGTCTCAAGAAGACCGTGTCCGTAAGCGTTCGCTTTCACGACTGCAACGAGCCTGCTGGCGGGCGCCAGTTCACGCAGACGTTGCAGGTTGTGTCGCAGAGCGCGGCGGTTAATCACAACAGTTGCCGCTTGCATTTGAATTCCTTAGAAATTACTCATCATCATATTGAGGACCGGCATAGTTGTCGAAACGCGACCACTGGCCGTTAAAGGTCAGACGTACCGTACCGATGGGGCCGTTACGTTGCTTACCAATAATAATTTCGGCGATCCCTTTCAGGTCGCTGTTCTCGTGATAGACCTCATCACGGTAGATGAACATGATTAAGTCGGCATCCTGCTCAATGGAGCCGGATTCACGCAGGTCGGAGTTGACCGGGCGTTTGTCTGCACGCTGTTCCAGGGAGCGGTTAAGCTGCGACAGCGCCACTACCGGCACGTGCAGCTCTTTAGCTAACGCCTTGAGCGAGCGGGAAATCTCTGCAATTTCCAGCGTACGGTTGTCTGAGAGCGACGGGACGCGCATCAGCTGAAGGTAGTCGATCATGATAAGGCCGATGCCGCCGTGTTCACGGGCGATGCGGCGCGCGCGGGAGCGCACTTCCGTCGGCGTCAGGCCGGAGGAGTCATCGATGTAGATGTTCCGTTTTTCCAGCAAAATGCCCATGGTGCCGGAGATTCGCGCCCAGTCCTCGTCGTCGAGCTGGCCGGTACGGATGCGGGTCTGATCCACGCGCGACAGGGATGCCAGAGAACGCATCATAATCTGCTCCGAGGGCATCTCGAGACTGAAAATAAGCACCGGCTTATCCTGCAACATCGCCGCATTTTCAACGAGGTTCATCGCAAATGTCGTTTTACCCATCGACGGACGCGCCGCGACGATAATTAAATCCGACGGCTGTAAACCGGCAGTTTTTTTGTTCAGATCGTCATAGCCTGTGTTCACCCCGGTCACGCCGTCGTGCGGCTGCTGGAAAAGCTGCTCTATACGCGCAACGGTGGCGTCGAGCACGTCGGCGATGTTTTTCGGGCCTTCATCTTTGTTGGCACGGCTTTCGGCGATTTTAAAGACGCGGGACTCAGCAAGGTCGAGCAGGTCTTCGCTGGTGCGGCCCTGCGGGTCGAATCCAGCTTCGGCGATTTCGTTCGCTACCGAGATCATCTCGCGGACGACGGCACGTTCGCGCACGATGTCGGCGTAAGCGCTGATGTTCGCCGCACTTGGCGTATTTTTTGACAGTTCTGCCAGGTAGGCAAAGCCGCCAACGCTGTCCAGCTGCCCCTGACGCTCCAGCGATTCCGCGAGCGTAATCAGGTCAATCGGGCTGCCGGACTCCTGCAGGCGCGCCATTTCGGTAAAGATATGGCGGTGCGGACGGGTGTAGAAATCTTCAGACACTACGCGCTCGGCGACGTCGTCCCAGCGTTCGTTATCCAGCATTAAACCGCCCAACACCGACTGTTCCGCTTCAATCGAGTGCGGCGGGACTTTTAACCCTGCGACCTGGAAATCACGCTCGCGAGGTTCAGTCTGTTTGTTGAAGGGTTTGTTTCCTGCCATAGTGAATGGAGTTACCGAGATAAAGAGTGGGTCGAAAGATTACCATATTTTTCTTACGGAGGGAGCATGGCAACGCGCATTGAGTTCCAGAAACACGGCGGTCCTGAAGTGCTGAAAGCAGTGGAGTTTACCCCCGCTGCGCCTGGCGAGAACGAAATTCAGGTGGAAAACAGAGCTATCGGCATTAACTACATTGATACCTATATTCGCGGCGGGCTCTACCCGCCTCCGTCAATGCCGAGCGGCCTGGGCACTGAAGCGGCCGGCATCGTCAGCAAAGTGGGCAGTGCGGTTAAGCACATTAAAGAAGGCGACCGTGTGGTGTATGCACAGTCTGCCCTGGGCGCTTACAGCTCCATCCACAACGTCCCGGCGGACAAAGCCGCCCTGCTGCCGAACGCCATCACCTTTGAGCAGGCGGCCGCCTCATTCCTGAAAGGGCTGACGGTCTATTACCTGCTGCGCAAAACCTACGAAATTAAGCCCGATGAGCAGTTCCTGTTCCATGCTGCCGCCGGTGGCGTGGGGCTGATTGCCTGCCAGTGGGCGAAAGCCTTAGGCGCGAAGCTGATCGGCACCACAGGCAGTGCGCAAAAAGCCCAGCGTGCGCTGGACGCGGGCGCGTGGCAGGTGATCAACTATCGGGAAGAGAGCATCGTCGAGCGGCTAAAAGAGATTACCGGCGGCAAAAAAGTACGCGTCGTGTATGACTCGGTGGGGAAAGACACCTGGGAAGCGTCGCTGGACTGCCTGCAGCGTCGCGGACTGATGGTGAGCTTTGGTAACGCCTCAGGCGCTGTCACCGGCGTCAATCTCGGCATTCTGAATCAGAAAGGGTCGCTGTACGTGACGCGCCCTTCTTTGCAGGGTTACATCACCAACCGGGAAGAACTGGAGGAAGCCAGCAACGAGCTGTTCTCGCTAATAGCCAGCGGCGTGATTAAGGTGGATGTGGCGGATGCGCAGAAATACCCGCTAACCGATGCGCAGCGCGCGCATGAGGTGCTGGAAAGCCGGGCGACGCAGGGTTCAAGTCTGCTAATTCCCTGACCCCCAAAAAGAAATTGGGCTTCCCGTGGGAAGCCCTTTCTTTTTTTAGTTCGGCTGTATGTAGGGTACAGCTCGATGAATTCTGTAGCGGCAGCCATAGTGACAGATTCGATAAGTAAATCCTATTCTGTTCTAAGCCATGCTGCCGGAAAAGTTACAAGTATGTGACGAACCCCTCAATACCTTAGTAACGGAAGCGGTTATTGCGCTGATAAGTCGGCAGTTTTGGCGCTTTAATCGCCCGTATTACCCACACCACGGCGATAGCCAGCAGCAGCCACGGCAGCAGTTTGATCGTCAGGGCAAATAATCCGCCGATAAACATAACTACCGTAGCCACAACGAGCGCGGCCAGAATGCCGAGCAGCGACACGCCCGTGACCATCAGCATGACAAAAAAGCCAATCACAAAAAGTAGTTCAAGCATGGTGCTCTCCCACGAGTTCCCGAATGATGCTGCAATCATTACAATAATCATGCCAAAGCTAACCTATTGTTCTTAAAGCAAAACGCCCCGCGAGGATCCGCAGGGCGTGGTGAATTTGACGATCTTTTAGCGAAATTATCGCTTATCCGCCACCAGCCGCAGCGCATGTTCCAGTACCTCAATATCGGCACCGGCTTTATGCGCGTTCTCACTGAGGTAGCGACGCCACTGGCGCGCGCCCGGAATACCCTGGAACAGGCCAAGCATATGGCGGGTGATGTGGCCAAGATAGGTGCCATTGCTCAACTCGCGCTCAATGTAAGGGTACATGGCACGCACGACGGTAACCGGATCGGTGTCTGCGCCTGCAACGCCAAAGATTTCGCGGCCGACGGTCGCCAGAATGCCCGGATTTTGATACGCCTCGCGCCCGACCATCACGCCATCCATATGTTCAAGGTGCGCTTTGGCCTCTTCCAGAGACTTGATGCCGCCGTTGATTGACATCGTCAGGTGCGGGAAATCACGTTTCAACTGGTACACGCGCGGGTAGTCCAGCGGCGGGATCTCACGGTTCTCTTTCGGGCTAAGGCCTGAAAGCCAGGCTTTGCGGGCGTGGATGATAAACATCTCACACTCGCCTTTCCCTGACACCGTATTGATGAAATCGCACAGGAATTCGTAGCTGTCCTGGTCGTCAATGCCGATACGGGTTTTGACCGTCACCGGAATGGAGACTACATCGCGCATCGCCTTGATACAGTCCGCCACCAGCTGTGCGTTGCCCATCAGACAGGCGCCGAACATGCCGTTTTGCACGCGGTCGGAAGGGCAGCCAACGTTCAGGTTGATCTCGTCGTAGCCGCGTTCTTCCGCCAGCTTTGCACACTGGGCCAGCGCGACCGGATCGCTGCCCCCCAGCTGCAGCGCAACCGGATGCTCTTCTTCACTGTATGCCAGGTAGTCGCCCTTACCGTGAATAATTGCGCCCGTGGTCACCATTTCGGTGTACAGCAGCGTATGGCGGGAGAGCTGGCGCAGGAAATAGCGGCAGTGTCTGTCCGTCCAGTCGAGCATTGGCGCAATAGAGAAACGGTGTGCAGGAAAAGCGGTCTGGTGTTCTGACGACATGGCGAAGTTTTAAGCATCTGGTGGAAAAGGGGCGCTACTATAGCACAAAGAAAAGCCGGAGGCGCAGCGCCTCCGGTGTACTTTAGAACGTCATGCTCAGCTGAGCCCCTGCGCCCCAGGTTTCGTCCTCGCCATACAGGCCCATCAGGTCAACATGAACGGTATTGAACGGCGCAAAACCGACACCGCCGGTAAAGACGTTGCTGTCGTTCCCTTTCATATCCGCACGATAACCGGCACGCACCGCCAGCCAGCTCAGCGGAGTCACTTCAGCACCGACCCCAACATACTGCGACGTATCTTCGCTCTTAAATCCTTTGGTTTCGGTCAGATCGCCATCGGCGGTCAGGGTCACCAGATCGTTGTGCCAGGCAGCGCCCGCGGTCACCAGCGGACGGATCTGGTAGGTGTCTTTATAGCTCACCACTTCCCCCGTACGCCCGTTACGGATGCGGATATCTTTGGTGTCGATATCGCGCGACATCAGGTTTTGCCCGCTCACGCCGACCGTCCAGTTTTCGCCAAAATCAGCGGCAATACCGGCATCGACGTTAAAGCCGGTATCGTCTGTACGGTAGCGGCTATCGTTCCACTTATTACTGTCGTAATCGTAGATCGAGGTGGTGTAGTTATAGATCCAGCTTTTTTGCAGTTTTGGCGTCACGCCCACGGAAACCGGAACGCCGCCAAGGTCAAACTGGCGGGCAACGGCAATACCGTAGTCGGAGATAATCGCCGCCCGACCGGACGCCGTTGAGTTGAGGTTTTTAGTGATCTGGTCCGTGCCGTTCAGCGCAGCGTCCAGGGCAACGCCGGCAGCCACCAGATTGCTTCTTTGAATACCGCGCAGATAATCAATATCCTGCTGGTCGATAGACGAACTTACCCGGCCATGGGCGTACCCTTTCGCCATAAAGGCCACGGAAAGCACATCGTTAGGGATACTCACGGCAAGGCCTGCTCCTGCCGTCGCGCGAGCGGTTTTGCCCTTGAGATAGTCCAGCTCATCGGCCAGATCTTTGGCCGCGCCCTGGAACTGGTTGATGGAGCCTAACGGATTAGTAATAACCTCGATTGGCGTAAGGTTATCAACCACATCCTTATAGTGATTGATTTTGTCGTTGATGGTATCAATCTCATCCTGAAGATTGTCCTCATCCGTTACCTGCACCCCAACGGATGGCAAAATAACCGTCACGTCATCGTCCGGTTTTGCCTTTGCCAG
Organism: Enterobacter cloacae complex sp. I3; assembly: GCF_014896175.1. Classification (NCBI taxonomy): domain Bacteria; kingdom Pseudomonadati; phylum Pseudomonadota; class Gammaproteobacteria; order Enterobacterales; family Enterobacteriaceae; genus Enterobacter; species Enterobacter cloacae complex sp. I3. The sequence continues at coordinate 74,056 of NZ_JADBQZ010000016.1, read as the reverse complement.
CAGCGCGGGGTTAATAAACGCCCCGCTACCATAATTGCCCGAAGCAACGCCGGTGCCCCCCATCGCGTCGCTACGTGATTCTGTCCAGGTATTGGCTGCTCCCGCCTGATTTGCCATAAACAAGGAGACAGCGATGCTAACCACCGAAAATTTAAAATGTTTTTTCACAGTATGCCCGTCTTATAGTCTGTTATGAAATAACCCCTGTCTGTTATCCCCCAAACAGGCGCGAACTATTGCTGTGAATAAAGATAAAAAGACCCGCTAATTCATTCCCTAAGTAAAACTTCCTTACGGCCTGTTGTAATTTGTGACGGCCCTCAATATTTATAGAAGAGGAAATTATTTTTTCCCAGGTTTTCCATCGTGCGGCCCAAAAAACTGTGGCGGATGGTCTACCCAGCGATCTTCCCGCGTGGCGGCATAAACCGGGTTAAGCGGATAGTAGATGCGGTTGTGCTTCTTGTTGGCCTCCCCCACCACCAGTAGCCGAACCTCTTCCTCTGTGTTGTTGATAAAGGTGTGGCACACCCCCGTTCCGGCGGGAAAGCCCACGCTGTCTCCGGGTTCGAGTTTCCACAAATAGCCATTAATCCAGGCTTCAGGATAGCCCTCAAGCACGTAGATAAACTCTTCTTCGTCACTTTCCGCATGGGGATAGGACGTCCGACGCCCCGGCGGTAAACGTTCATGATGAATGCCTATACGCCTGAGGCCCAGGCTGCGCGCCAGCGGCGATCCGATGGAAAAAAGCTCGTTACTGTCGGGGTAGGTGGCGTCATCTGGCCCTTCTACGTCGCGCCAGTGCTTGATACAGTCTGGTTTTTTCATTGTTACATTCCCGGTTTGCGATGCGTCAGGTATAGCACAGCCTGGCGGATATCGGTGTTTTTGCCAGAACATGATAAAGTGAGGGTTTTATCTCCCAGAACATCCGAGGTGCTAAATGGATAAGTCCACAAAAGAGCTGTTAGCGCAGGCCGAAAAGCTGTGCGCGCAACGCAATGTGCGCCTGACCCCGCAGCGCCTTGAAGTCTTGCGCCTGATGAGCCTGCAACAGGGGGCGATCAGCGCCTACGATCTACTCGACCTGCTCCGCGAAAGCGAGCCGCAGGCTAAACCGCCCACGGTGTATCGCGCGCTGGATTTCCTGCTGGAACAAGGGTTTGTGCATAAAGTCGAATCCACAAACAGCTATGTCCTGTGCCATCTTTTCGATCAGCCAACGCATACATCGGCCATGTTTATCTGCGATCGTTGCGGCGTAGTGAAAGAAGAGGGAGCGGAAGGCGTAGAGGACATTATGCACACGCTGGCGGCAAAAATGGGTTTTGCCCTGCGTCATAACGTGATTGAAGCGCACGGGCTGTGTTCTGCATGCGTTGAGGTGGAAGCCTGTCGACATCAGGATGCGTGTCAGCACGACCACTCAATTCTGATAAAGAAAAAGCCGCGTTAGCAGCAAAATAAAGGCGGCTCTTAAGCCGCCTCTGTGGGTTATTCAGCGTTACCAGCGGTAATCGTTACGCGTTTCCCAGTCTTTGACTTCGTTTTCCGCCTGATCTTTCGCGTAGCCGTAACGTTCCTGAATTTTACCGACAAGCTGATCGCGCTTGCCTTCAATGACGGTCATATCGTCATCAGTCAGCTTACCCCACTGTTCTTTCGCTTTACCTTTGAACTGCTTCCAGTTGCCGCCGATTTCGTCTTTATTCATCATCGTGTCCTCTTAGTTAAGCGTCGGGTCGTAACGTCCGTTACGTTCTTTTCTGCTGGACGTGATAATAATTGTAGTTGAGGATTCGGCAGTTGATTTCATATTCGGAATCTTTAACCGTCACGATATATCGTGACGGGAAGGAAGCCAGGTATTATTTTGCCAGTGGTGATGCCAGATAAAGGCAAGCGAGAGGCCGCGCAGGGAGAGAAAGACCGCAAGCGCCAGCCACAAACCGTGATTACCCAGCCACGGAAGCGTCAGCAGCGTCAAACCAAACCCCGCCGCCGCAACCGCCATACTGTTGCGCATTTCCGCTCCGCGCGTCGCACCGATAAACATGCCGTCCAGCAGATAACACCACACCCCCACCACCGGCAAGATCACCTGCCAGACGATGTAGTGGTCCGCCAGTTCACGTAAAGCCGGGATCGAAGTGAGTAATGCAATAATGTCACGGCCAAAACAGGCATAAATGAGTGCAAACGCCAGTGCCACCAGTCCCGCTTGTCGACAGGCTGCCCGCCAGACATCCCTAAGCTGGCCACTTTCCCGCGCGCCGTACGCCTGCCCGGAATGCGCCTCAACGGCGTAGGCGAAGCCGTCCAGCGCGTAGGCGGTAAACGTCAGCAATGTCATCAGGACCGCATTCACCGCGACGATCTCAGGCCCAAGACGGGCACCAAAAACCGTCAATGCGCCAAAACAGAGTTGTAGCAGAAGCGAGCGCAGCATGATGTCACGGTTGAGCGCCAGCAGTTTACGGATATTGCCGCGCCATGCGGTTTTCAGCATTACGAGGGATATCCCGCGCAGGGCCAGCACGCGCCAGACCATCCACAGCCCAATGAGTAAGGTTCCGTATTCGGCAATCGCCGTTGCCAGTGCCGCCCCGCGCACGTCCATATGCAGGCCCATCACCAGCCAGAGATCGAGCACAATGTTGAGAAGGTTTCCCACGACCAGCAAAATCACTGGCGCACGGGCGTATTGCACACCCAGTAACCAACCCAGCAGAACCAGGTTTGCCAGCGAAGCGGGCGCGCTGAGCCAGCGGATTTCCAGGAAGCGACGCGCCTGCTCCAGTACCGCCTCGCTGCCACCAACAACATGGAGCGCAAGGTCTATCAGGGGCGTGCGCAGTAAAACAATGAGTACCCCCGCGCCAAGCGCCAGGATCAGCGGCTGCACCAGCGCACGCGCCAGACGTAACGGATCTTTCGCACCATACGCCTGTGCCGTGAGCCCGGTAGTACTCATACGCAAAAAGAGCAGCAGCATAAACAGGAAGCTGGTTGCCGTCGCGCCAATCGCCACGCCGCCAAGATAAACAGGGGAATCGAGATGACCAATAACGGCCGTATCGACCAGACCCAGCAAGGGCACGGTGATATTGGAGAAAATCATCGGCAGGGCAAGACGCCACAATGCCTTATCAGATGCCGTCAGCAGTGACATGAGAGATACCGGGAAGGGTAAATGAAGCAGGCTACAGCGGAAGCGTAGCCTGTCAGGAAGAGATTACAGCCATTCGCCGTTACGAATCACGCCAACAGCCAGACCTTCAATAGAGAAGCTCTGTTCGCGGAGGTCGATCACAATCGGGGTGAACTCGTTGTTTTCGGGCAACAGCTGAACAGTGTTACCCTGTTTTTTCAGGCGCTTAACGGTCACTTCGTCATCAATGCGCGCAACCACCACCTGGCCGTTTCGCACATCCTGCGTTTTGTGAACGGCCAGAAGGTCGCCATCAAGAATGCCGATGTCTTTCATCGACATCCCGCTAACGCGCAGCAGAAAATCAGCGCTCGGCTTGAACATACCAGGATCGACCTGGTAGTGACCTTCAATATGCTGTTGTGCCAGCAGCGGTTCACCTGCAGCAACGCGGCCTATCAGCGGAATGCCCGTCTCTTCTTCCACCAGCAGGCGGATACCACGCGACGCGCCTGACACAATCTCAATCACACCCTTACGCGCCAGCGCTTTCAGGTGTTCCTCGGCAGCATTCGGAGAACGGAAACCCAGACGCTGCGCGATTTCCGCACGCGTGGGTGGCATACCCGTCTGGCCGATATGATCCCGAATGAGATCAAACACCTCTTGCTGCCTGGTCGTTAATGCTTTCATTCCGCCCCCTGGGTGTATATACAGTTATGCTGTGAGTATATACAGTCAAAGGCGATTTTGGAACCAAAAACTGCACAAAAAACCAGGGACTTAATTATTCCTCGAGCATCATCGGAAATGTGACCAAAGCAGCGTGACCCAGGTAATGGCTGCGGTGATAATCGCCAGCAGGACAGCGGCGGAGCCCATATCTTTCGCGCGGCCAGAGAGCTCGTGAAAATCAGAGCCGATCCGGTCGACCACGGCCTCAATAGCGCTATTGAGAATTTCCACTATCATCACCAGAAGTACGGAACCGATGAGAAGCACGCGGGTAATGGCATCTACATCAAGGAAACAGGCGATGATAACCGCGACGATAGCGGCGACACCTTCCTGGCGAAAAGCAGCTTCATTGACCCACGCGGCACGGAAACCTTTCCATGAATAGCCGGCGGCTTTGATGATACGCGTCAACCCAGTGGTATTATTGGCCATTAAAAGAACCTTTTTTAAAAAAGAGCGTCAGTAACAGGAGCTGCAGCGCGTTTCGCTGCCGCCTGAAGTATGACGGGTAACAACAGAAATTTTGCGCGCTTTCTGTTATCCTTGCGCCGCAATTGCATTATTAACCAGAGGCTTTACATCGTTTATGTCCGGCTGGCCACGAATTTACTACAAATTACTTAATTTACCATTAAGCATACTGGTAAAAAGCAAGTCTATCCCAGCAGAACCCGCGCTGGAACTGGGGCTCGATACGTCGCGCCCTATTATGTACGTTTTGCCTTATAACTCTAAGGCAGACCTGCTAACGCTCCGTGCCCAGTGTCTGGCGCATGATTTACCCGATCCGCTTGAACCACTGGAAGTTGACGGCACTTTGCTGCCGCGCTACGTGTTCATTCACGGCGGGCCGCGCGTGTTTACCTATTACACACCGAAAGAAGAGTCCATCAAGCTGTTCCACGACTATCTCGACCTGCACCGCAGCAATCCTGACCTTGATGTACAGATGGTGCCGGTATCGGTGATGTTTGGTCGCCGTCCGGGCCGCGAAAAAGGCGAAGAGAACCCGCCGCTGCGCATGCTTAACGGCATCCAGAAGTTCTTCGCGGTCTCCTGGCTGGGACGCGACAGCTTTGTGCGCTTCTCCCCTTCCGTCTCCCTTCGCCGAATGGCGGACGAGCACGGCACTGACAAGATCATCGCGCAAAAACTGGCGCGCGTGGCGCGTATGCACTTCGCCCGTCAGCGCCTGGCGGCCGTAGGGCCACGTCTTCCGGCGCGTCAGGACCTGTTCAACAAGCTGCTGGCCTCCAAAGCGATCGCCCGCGCCGTTGAAGACGAAGCGCGCAGCAAGAAAATTTCCCATGAGAAAGCCCAGCAGAACGCCATTGCGCTGATGGAAGAGATCGCAGCGAACTTCTCCTACGAGATGATTCGCCTGTCCGATCGTATTCTCGGCTTTACCTGGAACCGTCTGTATCAGGGCATCAACGTGCATAACGCTGAGCGTGTACGTCAGCTGGCGCACGATGGTCATGAGATTGTCTATGTCCCCTGCCACCGCAGCCACATGGACTACCTGCTTCTCTCCTACGTGCTCTATCACCAGGGACTGGTACCGCCGCACATTGCCGCCGGTATTAACCTGAACTTCTGGCCAGCAGGCCCGATTTTCCGCCGCCTGGGTGCGTTCTTTATTCGTCGTACCTTCAAGGGCAACAAGCTCTACTCCACCGTGTTCCGCGAGTATCTCGGCGAGCTTTTCAGCCGCGGCTACTCCGTAGAGTACTTCGTGGAGGGCGGGCGCTCCCGTACCGGTCGTCTGCTCGATCCGAAGACCGGCACGCTGTCAATGACCATTCAGGCGATGCTGCGCGGCGGTACGCGTCCAATCACGCTTGTGCCAATTTACATTGGCTATGAGCACGTGATGGAAGTGGGCACGTACGCCAAAGAACTGCGCGGCGCGACCAAAGAGAAAGAGAGCCTGCCGCAGATGCTGCGCGGCCTGAGCAAGTTACGCAACCTGGGTCAGGGCTACGTAAACTTTGGCGAGCCGATGCCGCTGATGACGTATCTGAACCATCATGTTCCGGATTGGCGCGAGTCTATCGACCCTATCGAAGCGGTGCGTCCGGCCTGGCTGACGCCAACGGTGAACGGTATCGCGTCCGAGCTGATGGTGCGCATTAACAACGCCGGTGCGGCCAATGCGATGAACCTGTGTTGTACGGCGCTGCTGGCTTCACGTCAACGTTCCCTGACCCGTGAACAGCTCACGGAGCAGCTTGACTGCTATCTGGACATGATGCGCAACGTGCCATACTCGGTTGATTCGACAGCTCCTTCTGCTACCGCCAGCGAGCTTATCGATCACGCGCTGCAGATGAACAAGTTCGAAGTCGAAAAAGATACGATCGGCGATATCATCATTCTGCCGCGCGAGCAGGCTGTACTGATGACGTACTACCGCAACAACATCGCTCATATGCTGATGCTGCCGTCGCTCATGGCGGCCATTATCACCCAGCATCGCCGTATTTCACGTCAGGAGCTGTTGCGCCACGTTGAGACGCTCTACCCGATGCTTAAAGCGGAGCTATTCCTGCGCTGGAGCAAGGAAGAGCTGGCCGTTGAGCTGGATAAACTGACGGAAGAGCTGCGCCGTCAGGGGCTGATCACCGTTGCGAACGACGAGCTGCACATCAATCCGTCACGCTCCCGTACCCTGCAACTGCTGGCGGCCGGTGCGCGCGAAACGCTGCAGCGCTACGCCATTACGTTCTGGCTGCTGAGCGCGAACCCGTCGATCAACCGCGGCACGCTGGAGAAAGAGAGCCGGACGCTGGCGCAGCGCCTGTCCGTTCTGCACGGCATTAACGCCCCGGAATTCTTCGACAAGGCGGTATTCAGCTCGCTGGTGCTGACGCTGCGTGACGAAGGCTTCATCAGCGATACGGGCGATGCCGAGCCGGAAGAGACGCTGAAGGTTTACCAGATGCTGGCTGAACTGATTACGTCGGATGTGCGCTTGACGATTGAGAGCGCGACGCAGGGCGAGTAACACAATGCCGGGTTATGGCCCGGCCTGACGTTCTGCATAACAAAAAGGCCCGGTAAGCGCTAACGCTACCGGGCCTTTTTTGCCTTGTTAAATCATTGCATTTAGCTGAGCAGCGTAAAGGCAATCATCCCGACAATGGCCCCGGTGGTGCCGAGGATGGTTTCCATCAGCGTCCAGGTTTTCAGCGTTTGCGCTTCGGTCGCGCCGGTAAACTTACCGAACAGCCAGAAGCCGGCGTCGTTAACGTGCGAGACGACAATCGAACCGCCCGCGATGCAGATAGACAGCGCGGCCATCTGGGCACCGGAGTAGTTCAGCTGTTCAATCACCGGCATCACCAGACCCACGGCGGTTAAGCACGCCACGGTGGCGGAACCCTGAATGATACGCACCGCCGCAGCCAGCACGAAGCAGGTTACCGCAATCGGCAGGCCCATTCCGGTCAGTGCTTCACCCAGAGCCGGGCCCACGCCGGAATCCACCAGCACCTGTTTGAACACGCCGCCGGCACCGATCACCAGCAGGATAATACCCGCAGGCTGCAGCGCCGCACCACAGATCTCCATCACGCGGTCTTTTGGCATTCCCTGGCGCATCGCCAGGCCGTAAATCGCCACCAGACACGCCACCAGAATCGCCGTGAACGGGTGACCAATGAACTCAAACCATTCGTACGCGGCAGAACCGACCGGCACAAAGCGCGCGGCGATGGTTTTCAGGCCCACCAGCACCAGCGGGAGCAGGATCAAAGAAAGGCTAAAGCCGAATGACGGCATTTTGCCCTCGCCCAGGTGCGGCTCGGTGATGTCGTCCGGGATGTGCAGCTCAACGTAACGGCTGATGAAATTGCCCCACAGCGGACCGGCGATAATCATCCCCGGGATGGCCGCACACAGGCCAATCAGGATCATCCAGCCAAAGTCCGCGTGCATCTGGGAGGCCAGCAGCATCGGCGCCGGCCCTGGCAGCAGAAACGCCGCAGCCGCCGCCACGCCCGCAAACAGCGGAATGACCAGCTTCACGAGGTTAGTGCCGGTATGGCGCGCCATGGAGAAGGCGACGCTGATGAGCAGCACCACCGCCACTTCGAAGAACAGCGGCAGTGCGCAAATCAGACCGGCCAGGCCAATCGCGTAGTGCGCGCGGCTGTGCCCGAAGGATTTGAGCATTTTGACGGCAATCTGGTCGACCGCGCCCGTCTCATGCAGAATCTTGCCAAACATCGCGCCCAGCGCGACCACAATCGCCAGGAAGCCCAGCGTGCCTCCCATCCCTTTCTCCATCGTCGCGGCGATCTTGTCGAGCGGCATACCGGAAAAGAGACCTGCACCAATAGAAACCACCATCAAAGCAACGAAGGCGTGCATACGCGCCTTCATCACTAAAAACAGCAGCAGCAATACCGAACCCACTGCTGTCAAAACTAGCGTTAATGTACTCAAAACTTACTGCCTTTTGTGAATGACCTCGATGGTGCTGGCTACAACACCTTCCAGCGGCTGATCGATATCAACCACTAAGACGTCTTTTTCATCTTCACCCGGCTCCTGAAGCGCTTCGAACTGCGTCACCAGCATCTGGGTTTTAAAGAAGTGGCCTTTACGCGCTTTCAGACGGCTTTCAATCACCCCAAAATCGCCTTTCAGATAGATGAACGAGAGGTTCGGATTGCCGTCGCGCAGCAGGTCGCGGTAGGTTTTTTTCAGCGCGGAGCAGACGATCAGGGAAACTTTGTTGGTGCGCTGCATCGCGAACGCGGCGTCATTCAGCGCCTGCAACCACGGTTTGCGGTCGTCATCGTTCAGCGGTTCGCCGGAGGCCATTTTCATGATGTTGCTGCGCGGATGGAGGAAGTCACCATCAAGAAACGCAGCCTGAAGTTGATGCGCCACTTCGCTCGCCACGGCAGATTTACCGCTACCGGACACGCCCATCAGGACGTAAACGTGGTGATCGTGATTAGTCGTGCTCAAAGGGTGTCCCTCAGTCAATTGTTACGGGTAACAGTTATCGGTAACATTGTCCTGCTGGGGCAAAAGAGAAGCAATATCCAAACGTGCGCGAAGTGAATAAGTGTGAGCTACTTCAAATTTGTCAGTTCAAATAGATCCACCCGGTGACAAGGTGAAACCTAAATCTAACATTTTAGGGGTAACCGTCTCTCCACGAATGCGCGCCAGCAGGCGTTCTGCGCCAATGCGGCCCATGCGTTCACGCGGTGTCAGAACGCTCGCCAGACGCGGCTCCATCACCTGACCAATATCGTGGCCGTGGAAGCCGGCAATCGCCATATCCTCAGGGATCTTCAACCCCAGACGCTGGCATTCGAACGCTGCACCGACCGCAAGGTCATCGTTGGTACAGAAAATACCGTCCAGTTGCGGATACTCGCGTCGTGCCTGACGCATCAGCTCAATACCCGAGGTGTAAGATGAGGACTGCTCCACCATCACGCTGTACGGGGTTAAATTTGCGTCGAGCATGGCCTGCTCGTATCCCTTCTGTTTGATGATAGTACGTTCATCAAGACGCGCACCCAGATAGGCAATATGACGATGACCGCGGGCGATGATCGCCGCTGTCATCTGACGAGCCGCTTCAAAGTTATCGAACCCAACGGCGATGTCGAGGCATGGCGACTGGCTGTCCATGAGCTCCACCACCGGAATACCGGCGACTTCAATCATTTTGAGCGTGCGGGCAGTGTGGGTACGCTCGGTTAAAATCAGGCCGTCAATGTTCCAGGAAAGCATTGATTCAAGACGTTCCTCTTCCAGTTCCGGCTTGTACCCATAGTGAGCGAGCATGGTCTGGTAGCCAAACGCATCGGTGACGCTTTCAATGCCGCGCAGAACTTCAGCGAAAACCTGGTTGGTCAGGGAAGGAAGCAGAACGCCCACCGCACGGCTGGTCGCATTGGAGAGAATATCGGGTGCGCGGTTGGGGATATAACCCAGTTCATCAAGGGCGGCGGCAATCTTGCCACGCAACGCCACGGAAACCTGTTCCGGGTTACGTAAAAAACGGCTGACCGTCATTTTGGTCACACCGACGCGATCGGCGACATCCTGAAGTACGGGGCGTTTCTTTTTCATCGTCCTGAGAAATCTTGAAGTGAGAGATTTGCTCAGTTTATCACGGACAAAGCTCAACCTTCCCCGTTTAAAAGGGAAGGTTGAGAAATTATTTAGACCGGAGGCAGGTCAAACAGCAGGATTTCGCTTTCGCTGTCGGCGTGCACGGAGAGCGCCTGCTCATCCCAGACGGCCAGACCATCGGCGGTGGTGGCTTTGGTGCCGTTGATAGACACTTCCCCTTTCACCACCTGGATCCAGACGCGGCGGTTGGCGGCAATCTGGTGCACGGACTGTTCGTCTTTCGCCAGCGCCCAGCGGTACAGCTCCATATCCTGATGCACTTTCAGGGAACCTTCACGCGCGTCCGGGGACAGCACCAGCTGTTTGCCCTGTTTCGCGTCGAAGCGGCGCTGCTCGTAGCGTGGCGTGATGCCGGTCTCTTCTGGAATGATCCAGATTTGATACAGGTGCAGTTTTTCCGTTTTGCTCGGGTTGTACTCAGAGTGACGCACCCCGGTACCCGCGCTCATAATCTGGAACTCGCCCGCCGGCACCTGCTCTTTGTTGCCCATGCTGTCCTGGTGCTCAACCGCCCCTTCCAGCACATAGGTCAGGATTTCCATGTCTTTGTGCGGGTGGGTACCGAAGCCCTGGCCTGCATCAATCACGTCGTCGTTAATCACGCGCAGTGCGGAGAAGCCCATGAAGTTCGGGTCGTAGTAGTCGGCAAACGAGAATGAATGCCATGAGTCCAGCCAGCCATGATTTGCGTGACCGCGTTCGTTTGCTTTGCGTAAGTAGATCATTGTTTTCACCCTCAGTTCGTTTCGATGGAGTAAGTGTGGACTCAAACGGTCGGGGATCATAGAGGGTGAAAATTGACTCCTCTGTTCAAAAATTATGAACAAGCCCAGAGGAGCCGTTTTTGCTTATTTTGCGAGGGTTACCGTGGCAGGAGAAGCCTGCTCGAAGGCCCGTTCAAGGATTTCAAGGTTGGTCAGAACGTCAGATTCCTTGACGTAATTCGGCGCGCCGCTGGTGAGGGTTTCATACAGTGCATCGTAGACGCGGCCATAGTCGCCGGTTTCCGGTTTCAGCTCTTCTTTGACCGTTACGCCCTCATCGTTCACATACTCCAGCACGCCCACGGAATCGTCCGCCGCAAAGCCCGGTTCGCCCGGCATGATGTTGGCCTTCAGGCTGGTCTCCTGCTGGTCAATGCCGTACTTAATGAACGAGCCTTTGGTGCCATGAACGATAAATTTCGGGTAGTCGATTTTCACCAGATGACTGGTTTTAACGATAGCCTTAAGGTCGCCGTAGAACAGCTGCGCCTCGAAGGTGTCGTCCGGGTTGGCTTTATTGCGCAGGCTGCGGATGTCGTAAGCCACGTGGTCCGGGCGGCCAAACAGGGAGATGATCTGGTCCATGGTGTGCACGCCCAGACCATAGAACGAGCCGTCCTGCGGCAGGCCGGGCTGGGTTTCCGCCACCGGGCGGTAGTAATCGAAGTGGCTTTCGATTTCCACAATGTCGCCAAGCTTGCCGCTCTCAATCGCCTTTTTCGCCGTCAGGAAACAGCTGTCAAAGCGACGGTTCTGATACGGGGTAACGGTTAGCCCTTTGCTTTTCGCCAGCGTAAACAGCGCTTTCGCTTCGGCAATGGTCGGGGTGAACGGCTTTTCCACCAGCACGTTCTTGCCCGCTTCGAGCGCGCGTTTCGCATAGTCAAAATGGCTGTCGGCATGGGTGCAGACAACCACCAGCTTTACCTGCGGGTCATTCAATACTTCATCGAGATCGCTGGTGAAGTGAATGTGGGAATACTGCGGAGACTGCTCTTCCGGCTTCGCGCGGCGGCGGTAGATATGGGCCACATGCCAGGTGTCTTTACGGTGGAGGACATACGGAAGATGGTAACGCGTGGTGCTTTTGCCAAATCCAATAAATGCGCAATGTAGTGTCATGGCTCAGTCCTTTTGGAAGGTTACTGAATCTAACCATAACAAAAAAAAAGCCAGCGAGAAGCTGGCTAAAGTAATACTGGAAGCAATGTGAGCAATGTCGTGCTTTCAGGTTCCCGTAGGGGTCCTCCTGAATGCAAAGCAATAATAATCATTCTCATTCGCACTTGTCCAATACTTTTTGCAAAAAATAGCGGTTGACTCAAATTTTAAAGTCATTGATGTTGGAGGGGACTTTTAACCGACTGAGGAACAAGGAATGAGTGAGATAGTGATACGCCACGCTGAACCGAGAGATTACGATGCCATTCGTCAGATCCACGCCCAGCCGGAGGTGTACCACAACACGCTACAGGTTCCTCATCCCTCAGAGCAGATGTGGCATGACCGGCTAACCGATCAGCCCGGCATTAAACAGCTGGTGGCTTGTATCGACGGGACTGTCGCCGGGCACCTGTGCATTGCCGTCGCACAACGCCCGCGTCGCAGCCACGTTGCCGATTTCGGTATTTGTGTGGGTGCGCAATGGCAAAATCGGGGCGTTGCCAGCGCGCTGATGCGAACCATGATTGATATGTGCGACAACTGGCTGCGCGTAGATCGCATTGAGTTAACGGTATTTGTTGATAACGAACCGGCAATCGCGGTGTACAAAAAGCACGGGTTCGTAATTGAAGGCACCGGCAAGCGCTACGCCCTGCGCAACGGCGAATATGTGGACGCGTACTTCATGGCGAGAATGAAGTGACACACTCCCCTCTCCCCTATGGGGAGAGGGTTAGAGTGAGGGGAATAATCAATACCCCGCCGTCAAATCATCCACCGAACGCGGATCCGACGCGCCAAACAGCGCGCCGTCTGGCCCCACCATAATGCTCTGGGTGCTGCCCATCGCCTCTTTCACCGCAACCTTCTGTCCGCGCTGCTCCAGAAGCTTGATGGTGTCCGGGCTAAAGCCCTTCTCCACGCGCAGTTCATCCGGCAGCCACTGATGATGGAAACGCGGCGCATTGGTCGCCTCGGCGACGTTCATGCCAAAGTCGATGCTGTTCACCACCATTTGTAGCACGGTAGTTATGATGCGGCTCCCGCCAGGGCTGCCGGTCACCAGCCAGGTTTTCCCGTCTTTCACCACGATGGTTGGCGACATGGACGACAGCGGACGCTTCTTCGGCCCCACCGCATTCGCATCGCCGCCGACCAGCCCGTAGACGTTTGGCACGCCCGGCTTGGCGGAGAAGTCATCCATCTCATTGTTCAGCAGAATACCGCTGTTGCCCGCCACAATCCCGGTGCCAAAGGTGGTGTTGAGCGTGTAGGTCACCGCCACCGCATTGCCGTCTTTATCCACCACCGAGAAGTGCGTGGTCTGGTTGCTTTCATACGGCGCCAGCTTGCCGGGGCGGATCTCGCTCGACGGCTTAGCCTTGTTGATGTCGATCTGATCGGCAATGGATTTTGCATACGCCTTGTTGGTCAGCGCCTGCCACGGCACCTTCACGAAGTCCGGATCGCCGAGGTATTCCGAGCGGTCGGCATAGGCGCGTTTTTCCGCCTCCGCCATCACCTGCATGGCATCCGCGCTGCCGAAGCCGAACTTGTGCATATCAAAGTTTTCAAGAATATTGAGGATCTGCACGATGTGAATGCCCCCGGAAGACGGCGGCGGCATGGAGAAGACCTCGTAGCCGCGATAGGTGCCGCTAATCGGCTCGCGCTCCACCGCCCTGTATTCCGCCAGATCCGCTTTGGTGATAAGCCCGCCGTTCTTCTGCATCTCTTCGGCAATCTGGTCGGCAATCGCCCCTTTGTAGAAGGCGTCCGGGCCGTGCTCCGCAATCAGCTCCAGGCTTTTGGCGAGGTTCTTCTGCACCAGCTTATCGCCCTTCTTCAGCGGTTCACCGTCCTTCCAGAAGATCGCCTTGCTGTTTTCGTGATTGGGAATGACTTCACTGCCGTAGGTCTTGAGATCGTCCGCCAGGGCGTCATTGACCACAAATCCCTCCCGCGCCAGCCTGATGGCAGGCTGCACTACCTTGTTCAGCGGCATCGTGCCGTATTTTTCCAGCGCCAGCGAGAAGCCCGCAACGGTGCCCGGCGTGCCGGAGGCGAGGTGGGAGGTCAGGGATTTTTTGCTGTCAGGGTTACCCTGGTCGTCGAGGAACATATCGCGGGACGCCTGAGAAGGCGCCATTTCGCGGAAGTCGATGGCCGTGGTTTTGCCGTCTTTGGTGCGCAGCATCATAAAGCCACCGCCGCCCAGATTCCCCGCCTGCGGGTGCGTTACCGCCAGCGCGTACCCGACCGCGACCGCTGCATCCACCGCGTTACCGCCCTGCTTAAGAATATCGACGCCCACTTGGGTCGCCAGCGCGTCAACCGAGGCCACCATGCCGTGCGTGGCCCGCACGGGGTGAAAAACATCCTCCTCCACGCCGTAAGAGACGGGAGGAGCGGCGGGCGGGTTGGCCGCCACGGTAAATGTGCCGCCTGCCATCAGCGCGGCGATGGCGACCCAGCGCAAGAAGGTTGGTTTCATGATTATTGTTCTCCAGGTGAAGGGATCCATATTCCCCGCTTAAGCCTGGTTCACAACTCCTAAAAAATCATCGTCATGGTGAAATCAGGGTAAACTTAAGAGAGACCTCAAGAGGAGGAAATGACAATGAAACGCTTGATGATTATTGCGGCGCTGATCCCGTTTGCCGCGCTCGCACAGCCACTCAACACCATGAACAACCCGAACCAGCAGGGTTATGTCATCCCGAGCCAGCAGCGTATGCAGACCGAGATGATGAGCCAGCAACAGCAGCAGAAAGGGATGCTCAATCAGCAGCTGAGAACGCAGACCCAGATGCAGCAGCAGAGCCTGCAAAACCAGATGAACGCCAACACCCAGCGCGTGCAGCAGGGACAGGTGCGCGAGCAGCCGCTGCCAAATAAAAACGGCGGGATGTTAGGGGGCGGGATGTCGCAAAGCAGCGGTCAGCAGCATATGCTGCCGACTCAGCAGAACGGCAGTATGCTCAATAAATAAATTTCGGGCCGATCTGGTCAATCGCATCGGTACAGATACTGTCCACGCCCCAGCGCAGCAGCTCGGCTGCGCGCTGGGGTTTGTTAACGGTGTAGACCAGAATATGCAGACCCGCGTCTTTCAGCATTTTCACCCGCGCCTCATCCAGCAGCTTGTGGTTCAGATGGATAGAGACGCAGCCTAAGCGGCCCGTCAGTTCACGCCAGTCCTCACGCCACTCGTCCAGCAGCAGCCCGCGCGGCAGCTCAGGTACAGCTGCCTGTGCGGCCTCCAGCGCGTCGATGTCAAACGACGACAGCAGCGGCGCGGTCATGCCTTCCCACAGCTCGCGCGCGGCCAGCGCAATCACTTTGCCCGTCAGCGGCCCGGTGCCGGTGGTCGGTTTGATTTCGATGTTGGCCATCATGCCATGTTGACGACACCGGTCTGCCACTTCCGCCAGCAGGGGCAGCGGTTCGCCTTTGAACTCCCCGCTGAACCAGCTCCCGGCGTCCACCTTCAGCAGATCGCGCCACGGCAGTTCGCCCGCCACGCCCCAGCCGTTGCTGGTGCGTTCGAGGTTGTCGTCATGCAGCAGGAAAATTTCGCCGTCCTTCGACAGCTTGGCGTCGAACTCGATCATCGTGTGGCCGTAGCGCGCGCCGACATCGATCGCCGCCAGGGTGTTTTCCGGGGCCAGCTTACCGCCGCCGCGGTGGGCGACGACGTGGGGATAAGGCCAGTTGCTCATACTCGTTGTCCTGTTTCACCGTCAAAAAGGTGCAGATGGTTTTCCGGCAGGTGGAGCCACAGCGTGCTGCCCGCTTTCGGGCGCTCCTGATGCGCCAGGCGCACCACCATTTTTTGCTCGCCCCAGCGCCCATGCGCCAGGTTATCTGCACCCAACATCTCCAGCGTGTCCATCACCAGCGGCACGCCGCCGTCCGCCTGAGAGGTTAAACCAATATGCTCGGGGCGGATACCGAGCGTCATCTTACGCCCGGCGTAGCCACGATAGTACCAGTTGATCGGCAGCGCCATCCCGCTTTCCAGTTCAAAGTGGGTGCCCGCGCTGCTGATGCGCCCTTCCAGCAGGTTCATCGCCGGGCTGCCGATAAAGCTCGCCACAAAGCGGGTGGCCGGTTTTTCGTACACTTCCACCGGGGTGCCAATCTGCTCGGCAACGCCTTTGTTCATTACCATCACGCGCTGGGCGAGGGTCATCGCTTCGACCTGATCGTGGGTCACGTACAGTGACGTGGTTTTCAGACGACGGTGCAACTGCTGCAGCTCAAGGCGCATCTGCACGCGCAGCTTGGCGTCGAGGTTAGACAGCGGCTCGTCGAACAGGAATACCGCCGGGTCACGCACGATGGCGCGCCCCATCGCCACGCGCTGGCGCTGGCCGCCGGAGAGCTCGCGCGGGCGGCGCTTCAGCAGACCGTCGAGTTCCAGAATGCGCGCGGCTTCTTTCACGCGCTCCTCGATATGGCCTTTGCCCATGCCGCGGATTTTCAGCCCCCAGGCCATGTTCTCTTCCACGCTCATGTGCGGATAGAGGGCGTAGTTCTGGAACACCATCGCGATGCCCCTGTCTTTCGGCTCCATCTCGGTGACGCGCTGGCGGTCAATCCAGATGTCCCCCGAGGTCACGCGCTCCAGCCCCGCCACCATGCGCAGCAGCGTGGATTTGCCACAGCCGGACGGGCCGACCATCACGATAAATTCGCCGTCCGCCACGTCGAGCGTCAGCGGCTGAATGACCTGGGTTTTACCGTCCCAGCTTTTGGTAACTGCCTGAAGTTTTAAACCTGCCATCTTATTTCTCGCTATCGACCAGGCCGCGGACAAACGCGCGCTGCATGGCTAAAACAATGACTACGGGTGGGATTAGGGTGAGCAGCATCGCCGCCATCACCTGGTTCCAGAGGGTGGTGCCTTCACCGGTGGCAATCATGCCTTTGATGCCCGCCACGGCGGTGCCGAGGTTGACGTCCTGAATAATCAGCAGCGGCCACAGGTACTGGTTCCAGCCGTAGATAAAGGTGATCACAAACAGCGCCGCAAGGTTGGTTTTCGACAGCGGCAGCACAATGTCGCGGAAGAAGCGCATCGGGGAGGCACCGTCGATGCGCGCGGCCTCAATCAGCTCGTCCGGCAGGGTCATAAAGAACTGGCGGAACAGGAAGGTGGCGGTCGCCGATGCCATCAGCGGCAGGGTTAAGCCCGTGTAGCTGTCGAGCATCTTGAGGTTGGCGATCACCTCCACCGTCGGGAAGATACGCACCTCCACCGGCAACATCAGGGTGATAAAAATCATCCAGAAAAACAGGTTGCGCAGCGGAAAGCGAAACCAGACGATGGCGAAGGCCGAGAGCATCGACACTGTGATTTTGCCCACCGTAATGCCGAACGCCATGATGAAGCTGTTGAGCATCATCAGCCAGAACGGCGCGCTGTTGGCGCCCACGCCCTGGGTCCAGATGGTTTTCATGTTCTCGAAAAGATGCCCGCCCGGGATCAGCGTCATCGGCGTGTCGAACACCGCTTTGGTGTCCAGCGTGGCGGCGACAAAGGCCACGTACAGCGGGAACAGGATGACGATAATCCCTAAAATCAGCATGGTATGGCTGAAAATCGTCAGCCCGCGACGGTTCTCGATCATTGGTAGCGCACCTTACTTTCAACATAGCGGAACTGCACCACCGTGAGGATGATGACGAGGAACATCAGCACGACGGACTGGGCGGCAGAAGCAGAGAGATCCAGCCCCGCAAAACCTTCGCGGTAGATTTTGTAAATCAGCGTGGTGGTCGCCTGCACCGGGCCGCCTGCGGTGGCGGCGTCGATCACCGGGAAGGTGTCGAAGAAGGCGTACACGAGGTTAACCACCAGCAGGAAGAAGCTCACCGGGGCAATCAGCGGCAGGGACAGCCTGAAGAAGCGGCGGATCGGGCCTGCGCCGTCAATTGCCGCGGCCTCCACCAGCGAGCGCGGAATGGACTGCAGCGCGGCAAAGAAAAACAGGAAGTTATAGCTGATCTGCTTCCACACCGAGGCGAACACCACCAGGAACATCGCCTGACCGCTGTTCTGGGCGTGGTTCCAGTCGTAGCCGAACTCTGCCAGGAAGTGAGTAATCAGCCCGCGTCCGGGGTTAAACAGGAAGATCCACAGCACAGCGGCAACGGCGGGGGCCACGGCGTAAGGCAGCAGCATCAGGGTCTGATACAGGCGGCTGCCGCGCACCACGTAATCCACCAGCGCGGCGAAAAACAGCGAGGCAACAAGGCCGCTCACGGTCACCAGCGCGCTGAACTTCATCGTCGTCCAGAAGGAGTCCAGGTAGTAGCTGTCATGGAATAGCGCGGTAAAGTTGTCCAGCCCGACGAACTGGCTGGAGAGCCCGAACGGATCGACGCTTTGTACCGAGTACCACAGCGCTTCGCCCGCAGGCCAGATAAAGAAGATAACGGTGATGACCAGCTGAGGCGCGACCAGCAGGTACGGCAGCCAGCGGGAGCGAAACACCGGACGGGATGAAGACATGGAGATTGGGTTCCTGAACAATGCCGGGTGGCGGCTGCGCCTTACCCGGCCTGGATGGGGCACGTCGTAGGCCCGGTAAGCGCAGCGCCACCGGGCGAATCACAGATTACGATTTCGTCGACTGCTCAAAGCGGCGCAGCAGCTGATTCCCGCGCTCTACCGCAGAGTCCAGCGCCTGCTGCGGGGTTTTCTTCCCGGTCCACACGCTTTCCAGCTCTTCATCCACGATGGTGCGGATCTGCGGCATATTGCCCAGACGCAGGCCTTTAGTGAACGGCAACGGCGGCTTGTTCAGCATCTGACGCGTCGCGATGTCCGCACCCGGGTTTTTGCTGTAGAAGCCCTGCTCGCGGGTCAGATCGTACGCGGCTTTGGTGATCGGCAGGTAGCCGGTCTTCTGATGCCACTCGGCGGCATTTTCCGGCTTGGCCAGGAAGTCGAGGAATTCGGCCACGCCTTTATAGGTGCCCTTGTCTTTACCCTGCATCACCCACAGGCTCGCCCCGCCGATGATGGCGTTCTGCGGCGCGCCCTTCACGTCAGCGTCGTACGGCATCATGCCCACGCCGTAGTTGAATTTGGCGTAGTGACGAATATCCGCCAGCGAGCCGGACGAGGCGGTGGTAATGGCGCAGTCGCCGTTGTAGAACTTCTCGGTGGATTCGTCTTTACGCCCGAAGTAGCTGAAGTCGCCCTTCTTGTTCAGATCGGCAAGCAGCGCAATGTGCTTCACCTGCTCCGGCTTGTTGAACTCCAGTACCGCGTCGGTGCCGTCGAAGCCATTGTTTTTGGTGGCAACCGGCAGGCCGTGCCAGGCGCTAAAGTTTTCAATCTGGATCCAGCCCTGCCAGCCGCTGGCGTAGCCGCACTTCATGCCCGCCGCTTTCAGCTTCGCGGTGTATTCGGCCAGGTCCTGCCAGGTTTTTGGCGGCTGCTCCGGATCTAAACCGGCTTTTTTGAAGGCGTCTTTGTTGTAGTACAGCACCGGCGTGGAGCTGTTAAACGGCTGGGACAGCAGGTGACCGGTTTTGGAATCGGTGTAGTAACCCGCTACGGTCGGCACGAACCGGGATTCATCGAAGTTGATGCCCGCTTCTTTGAACACTTCATACACCGGCTTGATGGCTTTGGAGGCCATCATGGTGGCGGTGCCCACTTCATACACCTGTAACAGTGCAGGCGCGTTGCCGGTACGGAAGGCGGCGATGCCCGCGCTCAGGCTCTGCTCGTAGTTACCTTTGTACACCGGCACAATTTTGTAATCCGGGTGGGTGTCGTTGAAACGCTGCGCCAGGGAGTCAACCTCTTTACCCAACTCCCCTTCCATGGAATGCCAGAACGGAATGGTGGTCACAGCCATTGCGTTCGTCGCAAAAGCCAGACCCAGTGCCAGACCCAAAGCTGTGTGTCGTAACGATGTCATTGTCATCTCTCTTATTGTGCCGGATGCGCGATATCACGCGTTTTATGCTCGCGAGGTAACATGACATGCTCGAATGACAGAAAAATAACTGTTTGTTTACAGATAAGTGACAGTAAAGGGTCAGGGGGATGATGGTTGTGTGAAGGGAATTAGGTGCATGATTGGGTGCGGTCTGGTGCCCTCACCCCGGCCCTCTCCCACAGGGAGAGGGAGAAAACACTAAAAAAAGGCAACTTGCGTTGCCTTTTTGCTTTTATCTACCCGCCTAAATACGCGCTCCGCACCGCTTCGTTCGCCAGCAGCGCGTCGCCGGTGTCTTCCAGCACCACGCGGCCATTCTCCAGCACGTAGCCACGGTCAGCGAGCTTCAGCGCCTGGTTGGCGTTCTGCTCGACGAGGAAGATGGTCATCCCCTCTTTGCGCAATTGCTCGATGGTGTCGAAGATCTGCTGGATGATGATCGGTGCCAGACCGAGCGACGGTTCATCCAGAAGCAGCAGACGCGGCTGGCTCATCAGCGCGCGGCCAATCGCCAGCATCTGCTGTTCACCGCCGGACATGGTGCCCGCACGCTGGATGCGGCGCTCCCACAGGCGCGGGAAGAGTTCGTACACCCACTTGATGCGGGTCTGGTATTCATCGCGGTGAGCGAAGAACCCGCCCATCGCCAGGTTCTCTTCCACCGTCATGCGGGAGAAGACGCGGCGCCCTTCCGGGACAATCGCCACCGCCTCACGCATGATTCTGGCGGTCTGCCAGTCGGTAATGTCTTTACCATCGAACACAATCCGCCCGCTGGTGGCGCGCGGGTCACCGCACAGGGTGCCGAGCAGCGTGGTTTTGCCCGCGCCGTTGGCGCCAATCAGGGTGACGATTTCACCCTGATTGATGTGCAGGCTGACGTCGTGCAGCGCCTGGATCTTGCCGTAGTGCGCATTGACCTTGTCGAACGTTAACATCGCTTTTTCCATCTTATGCCTCACCAAGGTATGCGCGGATCACGTCCGGGTTGTTGCGGATCTCTTCCGGCGTGCCGTTTGCCAGCGGCGTGCCCTGGTTAACCACGTAGATACGGTCCGAAATACCCATCACCAGCTTCATGTCATGCTCAATCAGCAGGATGGTGGTGTCGTGATGATCGCGCAGCTCGGCAATCAGCTCGTCCAGCTCTTTGGTCTCTTTCGGGTTGAGGCCCGCCGCCGGTTCGTCGAGCATCAGGATCTCCGGCTGGGTCACCATGCAGCGCACAATCTCCAGTCGACGCTGGTCGCCGTAGGCCAGGTTGCTCGCCTGACGGTTGGCGTGCTGGAGCAGGCCAATGCGCTCGAGCCAGGTGGCGGCACGATCGAGCGCCTCCTCCTGCGCGCGGCGGAAGGCCGGGGTTTTCAGCAGGCCGGAGAACAGGCCGGTTTTCAGCTGCTGATGCTGTGCCACCAGCAGGTTCTCAATCACCGTCATCTCGCGGAACAGGCGCACGTGCTGGAAGGTACGTACCACGCCCATGCGGGCAATCTGCTGGCCCGGCAGCCCTTCCAGGTGCTGGTCGCGCAGCATGATGGTGCCGCCCGTCGGCTTGTAGAAACCGGTCAGGCAGTTAAAGACCGTGGTTTTCCCCGCGCCGTTCGGGCCAATCAGGGAGACGATCTCTTTTTTATGCAGGTCCAGGTTCACGTTGTTGACCGCCAGCAGGCCGCCAAAACGCATCATCAGACCGTTTACGGATAATAATGGCTGACTCATGCCTGCTCTCCTTTCGCTTCCACATTCTTAAGCTTCAGCTGTGGACGCGTCATCGGCAGCAGACCCTGCGGACGCCAGATCATCATCAGCACCATCAAACCACCCAGCATCAGCATGCTGTATTCGTTAAAGTCGCGCATCAACTCGCGAGAGACCACCAGCAGGATGGCCGCGAGGATAACGGCGAACTGCGAGCCCATCCCGCCGAGTACCACAATCGCCAGCACAAAGGCCGATTCGGCAAAGGTGAACGACTCGGGGCTGACGAAGCCCTGGCGCGCGGCGAACAGCGTGCCGGCGAAACCGGCAAACGCGGCGCTGATGGTGAACGCGGTCAGCTTGATGCGGGTCGGGTTCAGGCCCAGAGAGCGGCAGGCGATCTCATCTTCGCGCAGCGCTTCCCACGCTCGGCCCAGCGGCATGCGCAGCAGGCGGTTGATCACGAACAGGGTGATGACCACCAGCAGCAGCGCCACCAGGTAGAGCCAGATCACGCGGTCAGAGGGATCATATTTGATGCCAAAGAAGTTGCTGAAGGTATCCCAGCCGCCTTCGCGGGCGGTACGGCTGAACTCCAGGCCGAAGAAGGTCGGTTTTGGGATCTGGCTGATGCCGTTCGGGCCGCCGGTCACTTCGGTGTTGTTGAGCAGCAGGATACGGACGATTTCACCGAAGCCTAAGGTCACAATCGCCAGGTAGTCACCGCGCAGGCGCAGCACCGGGAAGCCGAGCAGGAAGCCTGCGGCGGCAGAGACCAGCCCCGCCAGCGGCAGGCAGGTCCAGAAGCCGAGGCCGTAATAGTGGTTCAGCAGCGCGAAGGTGTACGCGCCGATAGCGTAGAAACCGCCGTAGCCCAGCACCAGCAGGCCGGACAGTCCCACCACCACGTTCAGACCGAGGCCGAGGATCACATAAATCATGGTCAGGGTGGCGATGTCCACCGTGCCGCGCGACACCATAAACGGCCACGCCACGGCAGCCACCAGCAGCGCCACGAGGAACAGCTTCTGTTTTACCGTTGTACCGTCGATCGCCGGCAGGACGAATTTCGGTCCGGAGACATTTTTCAGCCTTTTCTGGAACAGCGGGCGCAGCAGCTGGAACAGGAACACCACGGCGGTGCCGATAAAGACCCACTGCCAGCGAATATCAGCTGCAGTATCGACAACGAGTTTGGTGCCATTCAGCTCAAGCTGGACGCCCATAAAGACGCTGGCCAGCACGAAAAACATGGCGGCAGAGAGCAGCGCCATTGCAAAATGCATCGGTTTCATACTTTCTCTACCTCCGGACGGCCCAGAATACCGGTAGGCATCACCAGCAGAACCAGAATCAGCAGGGCAAACGACACCACGTCTTTATATTCGGTGCTCAGATACGCCGAGGAGAGCGCTTCCGCCACGCCCAGGATCAAGCCGCCGATCATCGCGCCCGGAATGCTGCCGATGCCGCCCAGTACCGCCGCGGTGAAGGCTTTCATCCCGGCCATAAAGCCGATGTACGGGTTAATTACGCCGTAGAACTGGCCGAGCAGCACGCCAGCCACCGCCGCCATCGCCGCGCCAATCACGAAGGTCAGGGCGATTACGCGGTCGGTGTTGATGCCGAGCAGGCTCGCCATCTTCAGGTCTTCCGCGCACGCGCGGCAGGCGCGTCCCATGCGGGAGTAGCGGATGAACAGGGTCAGGGCGAGCATGGCGACAAAGGTCACGACCCAGATCACCAGCTGCATCGTGGTAATAGAGGCAGAGAAGTTTTCGCTGGCCCCCACAATCCACTGGCCGTTAAACAGGCTTGGCAACGCCACGTCGCGCGAACCTTCGGTCAGGCTGACGTAGTTTTGCAGGAAGATCGACATCCCAATCGCGGAAATCAGCGCAATAAGACGTTTGGAGCTGCGCACCGGCCGGTAGGCCACGCGTTCGATGCTCCAGCCGTAGGCGCTGGCGATCACGATCGCGCCAACAAACCCGGCGGCGACCAGCAGCCAGCTGCTGTCGATGCCCATCATCATCAGCGCGGCGATAATCATAAAGGAGACGTAGCTACCGATCATGTACACCTCGCCGTGGGCGAAGTTGATCATGCCGATAATGCCGTAAACCATCGTATAGCCGATGGCGATCAGCGCGTAGGTGCTTCCCAGCGTGACGCCGTTAAACATCTGCTGCAAAAAGTAGAGAAACTGCTCGGACATATGCAAACCTTTTTATACCCGCCCGGTGAGCCGGGCGGTGGGATAATTATTTGGCGACCGAGGACGAACCGTCGGCGTGCCACTTAAAGACACCAAACTCAAATCCCTTCAGATCGCCTTTCTCATCCCAGTTCAGCGGCCCAATCACGGTGTTCGCCCCGTGTGCTTTTAAATCTTTCACCAGATCCAGCGGCTCTTTGCTGCCGGTACGCTCCAGTGCGGTTGCCAGAGACTGCACGGCCGCGTAGGTGATCCAGACGTATGGACCACTCGGATCTTTCTTCTGCGCCTTGAGCGCATCCACGATAGCCTTGTTGGCCGGATCCTGGTCATAGCGTTTTGGCATCGTCACCAGCATGCCTTCGGCAGAATCCCCTGCGATGTTTGACAGGGAGGCGTTGCCCACGCCCTCTGGCCCCATAAACTGGGTTTTCAGACCGGTGGCGCGCGCCTGGCGCAGCATCTGGCCCATTTCCGGGTAGTAGCCACCGTAGTAGACGAAGTCGATGTTCTCTTTTTGCAGACGGGCGATCAGCGCGGAGAAGTCTTTTTCGCCTGCGGTAATGCCGTCGAAGAAGACGATGTTCGCGCCGCCTTTTTTCAGGCCGTCCTGCACGGAGCGCGCCAGGCCTTCGCCGTACTGCTGCTTGTCATGAATGATGGCGATACGCTGTGGCTTAACGGTCTCGAGGATGTATTTGGCCGCGGTTGGCCCCTGAGAGGAGTCCAGACCGGCGGTACGCATGATGTGCTGGTAACCGCGCTGGGTCAGCTCCGGGTTGGTGGCGCCCGGAGTGATCATCAAAATACCTTCGTCTTCGTAGATATCGGACGCGGGCTGGGTGGAGGATGAGCACAGGTGGCCGATGACGTACTGAATCCCGTCGTTGACGATTTTGTTGGCGACCGCAACGGCCTGTTTCGGATCGCAGGCGTCGTCATACTCCACGCCTACCAGCTTGTCGCCCTTGATGCCGCCTTTGGCGTTGATGTCTTTGATAGCCTGACGCGCGCCGTTAAACTCCATGTCACCCCACTGGGCAACAGGGCCGGACATCGCACCGACTACCGCAACTTTAATCTCTTCTGCCATGGCCGCATGCGAGATCGCCAGTGCAACCATTCCCGCGATAAATGTCTTCGCGTTCCTTTTCATCTCAGAATCCCCATTCGTGATGTCGTGTTTATATTTTGTTTTATTATGGTTAAAAAGCATTCTGTACTTTTAATGAACAACGCTATTTTTACCAGTGCCTTTAATGGTTTAGCGCAGTTTTTTGTCAAAAACCAGACTAAAATCTCTATTTTTCAGGCGATTAAGGAAAGATAATATTCTGAAATCAGGCAGAGATAAACAAATAAAAGTGCAGTTTGCAGCATAAAATAACGGTACAAAGCGCCGAATAAATCGCTGCCATTCAGGTTAAAATTCTGCTTATTTTTCGATCCATGTGTTTTCACACTGCCCATTGCATTGCTAAAAAACTAATCACCTGGTTAATGAGAATAAAAAGAGGAAGCCGCTGAGTGAATAAATTGAGTACACTGCCTCTACTCAATTTGATTTGGACAAGCTGCTAATGAAACTGACTATCGTGCGTCTGGTGACCTTTAGCGACCAGGATCATATCGACCTGGGCAAGATCTGGCCGGAATATTCCCCTTCGTCGCTGCATGTCGACGAGAACCATCGCATTTATGCCGCGCGCTTCAACGAGCGCCTGCTGGCCGCGGTTCGCGTGACCCTGAGCGGCACGGAGGGAGCGCTGGACTCGCTGCGCGTGCGTGACGTGACCCGTCGTCGCGGTGTGGGACAGTATTTAATTGAAGAAGTGATCCGCGAAAACCCGAACGTAAACTCATGGTGGATGGCCGACGTAGGCGTGGAAGACCGCGGCGTGATGGCAGCGTTTATGCAGGCGTTAGGGTTTACGGCGCAGGAGAGCGGGTGGGAGAAGCGCTAAAAGAAAGCCGGGTGGCGGCTGCGCCTTACCCGGCCTACAATTTCTACCGCATTTTCCCAAGCATTTCGTGTTGCAGGAAGGCGGCAAGTTATGAAATCCCCGGGAACTTACATAAGTAAGTGACCGGGGTTGAATAACGCAGCCAACGCACCTGCGGCGCGAAAGGCGACGGGAAAATTATTTGGCGTCAGTTGCCGTTCCGTTCGCATGCCAGTCAAACACGCCGAACTCGAAGCCCTTCAGATCGCCCTTCGCGTCCCAGGAGAGCGGCCCCATCACGGTCTCGACCGTGTTCGCTTTCAGCCAGGTGGCAATCTCAGCCGGATCGGCTGACTGATTCAGACCTGCCTGCAGAGACTGCAGCGCTGCGTAGGTGGTCCAGACGAACGCGCCGCTTGGATCCTGCTTCTTCGCCTTGATGGCATCTACGATAGGTTTGTTCGCTGGCACCTGGTCGTAGTTCTTCGGCTTGGTCACCAGCAGACCTTCGGCAGATTCACCCGCGATGTTAGACAGGGAAACGTTCGCCACGCCTTCGGGGCCCATGAACTGGGTTTTCAGACCCGCAGCGCGCGCCTGGCGCAGGATCTGGCCCATTTCCGGGTGGTAGCCGCCGTAGTAAACGAAATCGATATTCTCTTTCTTCAGACGCGCCACCAGGGTGGAGAAGTCTTTCTCGCCAGCGGTGATCCCGTCAAAGAAGACCACGTTGGCATTGCCTTTTTTCAGACCGTCCTGCACCGCACGGGCCAGACCTTCACCATACTGCTGTTTATCGTGAACAATCGCGATACGCTGCGGCTTCACTTTTTCCAGAATGTACTTAGCCGCCGTTGGGCCCTGATCGGAGTCCAGACCGGTGGTACGCAGGGTCAGCTTGTAGCCGCGCGCGGTCAGCTCCGGTGCGGTCGCAGCCGGGGTGATCATCAGGATACCTTCGTCTTCATAGATGTCAGACGCGGGCTGAGTAGAAGAGGAACACAGGTGACCGATAACGTATTTGATGCCGTCGTTGACCACTTTGTTCGCCACCGCGACCGCTTGCTTCGGGTCACAGGCATCGTCGTATTTTACGATCTGCAGTTTTTCGCCCTTGATGCCGCCCTTAGCATTAATGTCTGCAACCGCCTGTTCTGCGCCCGTAAATTCCTGGTCGCCGTACTGTGCTACCGGACCGGACATTGCGCCCACCACGGCCACTTTAATATCTGCCTGCGCCATGGTGCTGAATGCCAACGCGATACATCCTGCCAGTAACGCTTTACCCTTCATGTTCATCCTGAGATTCCCCATTATTATGGTTATTACGATTGTTGTGATGTTGTTGTGCAGCGCTTTATTTCAGTTATTGGTATGCTGTTCGCGCTTTTTCAGCATACTCTGCTAAAACATACCCCATTTTTATGATTTTGGAATAGCTAATTTGAAATGAATATATGATAAGCCCGACAGGATTTACCGCCGGGCTGGTGGCTTTAACGTGTCAGCGACGCGAAGATAATGTCCAGCGCTTTGCGGAACTGCGCTTCTGGGATGGTAAGCGGATAAAGGAAGCGGATCACGTTGCCGTAAACGCCGCAGCTCAGGAGCAGCAGCCCTTCGTTCAACGCGCGCTCCTGCACCTGCCGGGTGAATTCCGGCGACGGTTGCCCGGATTGCGGATCGTTAAACTCCACCGCGACCATCGAGCCCTGGGCACGGATGTCGGCGATGAACGGACAGTTTTCCTTCGCTTTGTTGAGCACTTCTACCAGATGATGGCCGAGGTGCGCCGAGCGCGTGCAGAGATCTTCCTCATCAATCACGTCCAGCACCGCGTGCGCCGCGGCAATCGCCAGCGGGTTACCTGCGTAGGTACCGCCCAGACCGCCAGGTGCAGGCGCGTCCATTACCTCGGCGCGGCCCGATACTGCTGAGAGCGGCATCCCGCCCGCGAGGCTTTTTGCCATGGTGATCAGGTCCGGCTTCACGCAGTGGTGTTCCATCGAGAACAGCTTGCCGGTGCGGGCGAAGCCGCTTTGCACCTCGTCGGCAATCAGCAAAATTCCGTGGGTATCGCACAGGGCGCGCAGCGCCTGCATAAAATCAGCGGGCGCAATGTTGAACCCGCCCTCTCCCTGAACCGGTTCGAGAATAATGGCCGCCACCTGGTCTGGGGCGATATCGGCCTTAAAGATGCGCTCCAGGCTTTTTAATGCTTCCGCCGTGCTGATGCCGTGCAGATCGTCAGGGAATTGAGCGTGGTATACCGAACCGGGGAACGGGCCGAAACCCAGCTTGTACGGCGCGACCTTACCGGTCAGCGCCATGGTCATAAAGGTGCGACCGTGGAACGCGCCGCCGAAGGTGATAAGGCCGGGGCGTCTGGTATACGCGCGGGCAATTTTGACCGCGTTTTCGACCGCTTCAGCACCCGTCGAGAAGAAGGCGGTTTTGGCCGGGCCGTCAATCGGCACGCGCTGGTTGATGCGCTCGGCAAGCGCCACATAGCCCTCATACGGCACAATCTGGTAGGCCGTGTGGGTAAAAGCGTGGAGTTGTTTTTCGATGGCGGAGATAACTTTGGGATGGCGATGGCCAGTATTCAGCACCGCGATCCCGGCGGCGAAATCGATGTACTCATTGCCTTCCACGTCCCACACCGTGGCGTTTTCGGCTTTATCAGCATAGAAGTTACACATCACGCCGATGCCGCGCGGCGTCGCCTGTAAACGCCGGTCGTTCAGTTCGTTATTTTTCACCCTGACCCCCTGAGAAAATCGCCTGCTTAGCGCATCAGTAAGTGTTTGCCAGGGGGGAGAAATTCGCCAGAGCGGGCGCTAAAAAAACAGAACCCCCGAATTTGCATTCGAGGGCTCTCGGTGTACTTCGCGGTAATTACGCTTCGATAGCAGCGCGAAGTTTTTTCATGGCGTTCTTTTCAAGCTGACGGACACGTTCCGCAGAAACGCCGTAGCGGTCGGCCAGCTCCTGCAGCGTGGACTTGTTGTCTTCGTCCAGCCAGCGGGCGCGGATAATGTCCTGGCTACGCTCGTCGAGGCCTTCCATCGCATGGGTCAGCTTGTTCGCGGCCTGATCTTCCCAGTTGTCCTCTTCAATGCCGTCGGCAAAGTTAGAGGTTTTATCCTGCAGATACAGAACCGGTGCCATCGGCTGGCTGTCAGATGCGTCGTCGTCGGAGGACATATCAAAGGTCATGTCCTGCGCGGCCATACGGGATTCCATCTCACGGACGTCTTTGCTGGATACACCCAGCTCGCGCGCCACCATTTCCACTTCATCCTGATTGAACCAGCCCAGACGCTGCTTAGTTTTACGCAGGTTGAAGAACAGCTTACGTTGCGCTTTTGTCGTGGCGACTTTCACGATACGCCAGTTGCGCAGCACGTATTCATGAATTTCTGCTTTGATCCAGTGTACGGCGAAGGAGACCAGTCGCACGCCCACTTCCGGGTTAAAGCGACGTACAGCCTTCATCAGGCCGATGTTACCTTCCTGAATCAAGTCCGCCTGCGGCAGGCCATAGCCCGCATAGTTACGAGCAATGTGAACAACAAAGCGCAGGTGAGACAGGATCAGCTTTTTCGCTGCTTCCAGATCGCCCTGGTAATGCAGCTTTTCAGCAAGCTCCTTTTCTTCCTCGGCCGTTAACATCGGCCAGGTGTTCGCAGCCCGGATGTAAGATTCCAGGTTACCAACAGGGGCTAAAGCTAAAGTTTGCATTTCTTTGGTCATTCATTCCTCTCAATATTTCTTCTGGTCCAGGCTGTCCCCGTCAGGCAACAACCATGCCAAAGCGTTTGAGCAACGAGATTAGCATTCACTCTTTTATCAGACAGTGATTTTATCCACAAGTTCCAGGTGCAACGGTGAATAAATTACGCACAAAATGTGACATGGAGATGATAACAGGGGAAGAGACAACAGGGACGCTTTCCCTGCAGAGCGAACATCTCGGTGCAGGGAAAGATTATATCACGCTTTTATTAGTCGGGAGTAAAGTGGCGTAAATGTTGAACCGTTGCCAGCCATGCGGCAATCCAGCCGATCATTGAGCACACCAGCAGCAACAGCAGGCACTCATCGAAGCCTAAGCCACTGATATCAAACTTAGTTCCGAAAACCTGCGCCACTTCTGTGACGGCAGACGAAAGCCGCATCACCAAAATTTCTGACAATATCAGTGAAAGAAATGCGCCGGAGAAACCGAGCAGTGCGCCACCGTAGAGGAACGGACGCAGGATGAAACCATCCGTTGCGCCAATCAGTTTTTGCACGTTGATGGTATCGCGACGCGCAAAGATGCTCAGACGCACGCTGTTACCGATGACGAGGAACACCGCCGCCACCATCAGCACGCCGATCATCGCCGACACGCGCCCCACCAGCCCGGTCAGCGCCGCAAGACGGGCAAACCAGCTGTCGTCCATGCGCACTTCATCAATCCCGTTGATGCGTGTGATGCGGTCGCGCAGGGTATTCAGAGAATCGGTACCCTGGAAATCCAGCTTCGGGATCACCACCGCCACGGCGGGCAGCGGGTTCTCTTCCAGCATGTCCAGCGCGCCGCCAAAGCCTGACCAGTTACGGAACTCGCCCAACGCTTCTTCACGGGAGAGATAATTCACCTTCTCCACGCCCTGCTCGGCCTGGATTTGCCCGACCACCTGCGCCGCCGCGTTATCGTCGAGCGCTTTATCCAGATAAACGGTGATCTGCGGTGACGGATAATACTGCGACGCCGCCTGGTTGACGTTCTTATAGACCATGTAGCAGACGCTTGGCAGCGTCAGGGAGATGGCAATCACCATCACCGTCAGGAACGTCGCCAGCGGTTTGCTTTTCAGGTCCTGCAGCGCGCCGTGGAAGGCGTAGCGCACCTGTTCGTTAAACACGTTGGTCTTGCGGGAGGCCGGTTTCGGCGCCGCTTTCTGGCGCTTAGGCGCATTACGATTGCCGTCACCGCCGCCCTGCGGCTTACGGAAACGGTCGAACCGGTTCCCGAACTGCCGAATCTGGTTCATTGCATCACGCTTGTTCACCGTGGCCTCCGTGCAAATGCCCGTCGCTCAGGGTCAGCATGCGGTACGAACGACGGGAAATCAGCCCCATGTCGTGCGTCGCCATCAGTACCGTTACCCCTACGCGGTTGAATTCCTCAAACAGACGCAAAATCCCTTCGGACAGGGCATCGTCCAGGTTACCGGTCGGTTCATCCGCCAGCAGTACGGCAGGCTTGTTCACCACCGCGCGGGCGATGCCCACGCGCTGCTGTTCACCGCCTGAAAGCTGGATCGGGAAGTTCTTCGCTTTGTCCAGCAGCCCGACCTTGTCCAGCGCCGCAGAGACGCGACGGCGGATATCGTCATAGCTGGCGCCGGCAATAATCAGCGGGATCGCCACGTTATCGAAAACGGTGCGATCCATCAGCAGGTGGTGATCCTGGAAAATCATGCCAATCTGACGACGCAGAAACGGCACTTCACGGTTTTTCAGACGGCTAATTTCGTGGCCGCTGAACCAGATTTTCCCGGCGCTTGGCCGTTCGATCCCACAGATAAGCTTGAGCAGGGTACTTTTCCCCGCGCCGGAATGGCCGGTCAGGAATGCCATCTCGCCTGGCTGCAGGTGGAACGTCACCCCCTGCAGCGCTTGTCTCCCACCGAGATAGGCCTTGCTGACGTGTTCAAAGCGAATCATTGTTAGTCCTCTCGGGCAAATAATGCCTCAATAAAGTCGTCCGCCTTAAACGGACGCAAATCCTCAATACGCTCGCCCACACCGATGTAGCGGATAGGAATGCCGAACTGGTCGGCCACGGAGAAGATCACCCCGCCTTTCGCGGTGCCGTCCAGTTTGGTCAGCGTGATCCCCGTCAGCCCTACCGCTTCATGGAACAGCTTCGCCTGGCTAATGGCGTTCTGCCCGGTGCTGGCGTCGATAGTCAGCATAATTTCATGCGGTGCATCTTCGTCCAGCTTCTTCATGACGCGAACGATTTTCTTCAGCTCTTCCATCAGGTGCGATTTGTTTTGCAAACGCCCTGCGGTGTCAGCAATCAGCACGTCCACGTTGCGCGACTTCGCCGCCTGGATGGCGTCGAAAATCACGGATGCGGAATCCGCGCCGGTGTGCTGGGCAATCACCGGAATGTTGTTGCGCTGGCCCCACACCTGGAGCTGCTCAACCGCTGCCGCACGGAAGGTATCGCCCGCCGCCAGCATCACCGATTTCCCCTGCTGCTCAAACTGGCGCGCCAGCTTGCCGATGGTGGTGGTTTTACCCACGCCGTTAACGCCAACCATCAGAATAACAAATGGCGTTTTGCCTTCAATATTAAGCGGTTCGTCAACTTTTGCGAGAATTTCACCCATCTCGTCTTTCAGCAGGCCGTACAGCGCCTCGGCGTCGCGCAGCTGTTTGCGGCTCGCCCCTTCGGTCAGGTTGGCGATGATCTTACGGGTAGTTTCCACGCCCACGTCCGCAATCAGCAGCTGCTCTTCCAGCTCTTCAAACAGATCGTCGTCGATCTTCTTGCCGCGGAAAAGACTGATAAATCCGGAACCTAAGTTTTCTTTGGTTTTTAACAGGCTGCGCTTCAGGCGCGCGAAGAAACCTTCTTTGGTCGGTTTTTCCTGCTCCTGAACGATCTCTTCTTCGGCCTGCTCTTCCACCGGCACGACGATTACCGCTTCTTCAGCCGCTTCCGCCGCCAGCGCCTGAGCTTCCAGCTCTTCGTCGGTCAGCTCTGGCTCAAGTGCCGCCTCTTCTTCCACCGCCTCAACGATTTCAACGGTTTCCGCTTCGGCCTGCCACTCTTCGGCAGAAACCTCTTCAGCTTTAACCTCTTCGGGCAGCGGCAGCGCTTCGTGTTCGATAGCGGCCTGCGGCGCTTCGGTAAGGGTTTCGACGATAACCGGCTCTGGCTTCTCGCTCTCCTGAACCTGCTCAGTGACCTCAACCACCTCTTCAGCAAAGGATTCAATCTCTTCTTTGCTGTGCGCTGGTTCTTCCGCTTCGACAATCGCAGCGGTTTCGACAGGCGTTTCAGGCTGTGACTGCTCTTCTACAACCTGTTGCTCTTCGGTTTTCTGTTCTGTTTCTTGCTCTTTTTCACCGAAACCCAACCAGGAAAAGAAGCCACGTTTTTTTTGTTTTGCCATCTGCGACTACACTCCTCGCGGCGCTATATACAGGGAAGCTAAAAAAATGATGAAATAGTCTAACACTTTACTTAATTGACATCACCGCCCGCAATCGCAGGGCTATGGTTAACAGAGCTTTCCAGAGATGAAGAAACCCACCCGCGCCCCGGCCGGTCAAATTCGCATTATCGGCGGCCAGTGGCGAGGCCGGAAATTACCGGTGCCGGACAGCCCCGGTTTACGCCCTACAACCGACCGCGTTCGCGAGACGCTGTTTAACTGGCTTGCCCCATCAATGGTAGACGCCCACTGCCTGGACTGCTTCGCCGGAAGCGGTGCCTTAGGGCTGGAGGCGCTGTCGCGCTACGCCGCCAGCGCCACGCTGCTGGAGATGGAGCGCGGCGTTGCGCAGACGCTGCAGCAAAATCTGGCGACGCTGAAGGCGACGAACGCGAAAGTGGTCAACACCAATACGCTGAGCTTCCTCGCGCAGCAGGGTACGCCGCATAACGTGGTCTTTGTCGACCCGCCGTTCCGCAAGGGGTTGCTGGAAGAGACGTTATCCCTGCTGGAGCACAATGGCTGGCTGGCGGATGACGCGCTGATTTATGTAGAAAGCGAAGTGGAAAACGGCCTGCCACCCGTTCCCGTTCACTGGGATCTGCACCGCGAGAAGGTCGCAGGCCAGGTGGCTTATCGTCTGTATCACCGTCAGGCAAAAGGAGGATCCGATGCCGGTACTGATTAACCTGGGACGCTTGCTGATGCTGGGCGTCTGGGCATTTTTGATTTTGAATCTGGTGCACCCGTTCCCGCGCCCGTTGAACATCTTTGTTAACGTGGCGCTGATTTTCACCTCGTTCATGCACGCCCTGCAGATGGTGATGCTGAAAAACGGCCTGCCGAAAGATGGCCCACCGATGACCGGCTGGCAGCAGCTGCGGGTGTTTATTTTCGGCGTGTTTGAACTGCTGGTGTGGATGAAGAAGTTTAAGGCGCAGGTGAAGAAGTAAGGTGCGGTGTGATGCCCTCACCCTAACCCTCTCCCACGGGAGAGGGGACCGATCGCGCATTATTCAGCCCTAAAATCTACAAAACGCGACCCTTTATAGCTCAGCGTGCCTTTCTCTCCCACCGTCAGCTGATGGTATTGCTGCGCCTCCAGGCGGAAGGTCATCTCCAGACCGCCGGTTTCCGGCTTAAAGCTGGCTTCATAGCGCATGCCGGTGCCCGCGGGCGTCACCTGCTGCTGGCGAGAGCGGCGGTCGTTAAGCGGTTTCTCGCGTTTGTTCGCCACCACTACGCGCTTTTGCATCAGCGGCGCGGCGTCGTTGTCCGCCTTTTCGCGGCGCTGCTGCACGAAGCGAAACGAGGCGGCAATGACGATAATCGCCACCACGATAATGAAAAACAGCGGCATCTTGCTCATTGAAACATCCCATCAGATTATGCGGAATTCAGGATACCTCGCCTGCCCCGGCATTGCCAAACGCCCGCTCGCGTCACTACACTGGATCAGAAACTGATTATTCAGCCTCAACAGTTACAGGGAGTTAATATGCTTTGGTCATTTATCGCTGTCTGTTTTTCCGCATGGCTTTATGTCGATGCGTCCTATCGCGGTCCAGCCTGGCAGCGCTGGTTGTTTAAACCCGTCACGCTGCTGTTGCTTCTGCTGCTCGCCTGGCAGGCTCCGATGTTTAACGCCATCAGCTATCTGGTGCTCGCCGGGCTGTGTGCCTCTCTGATTGGCGATGCCTTAACCCTGCTGCCGCGTCAGCGCCTGCTGTATGCCGTGGGGGCATTTTTCCTCTCCCATCTGCTGTATACCATCTACTTTGCCAGCCAGATGACGCTCTCCTTCTTCTGGCCGCTGCCGCTGGTGCTGCTGGTGATTGGCGCGCTGCTGATTGCGGTGATCTGGTCGCGTCTGGAAGAGATGAGTCTGCCGGTATGCACGTTTATCGCCATGACGCTGGTGATGGTGTGGCTGGCCGGTGAACTATGGTTCTTCCGCCCGACATCTCAGGCGATGTCCGCGTTCTTCGGCGCGGCGCTGCTGTTAATCGGTAATATCGTCTGGCTGGGCAGCCACTATCGCCGCCGCTTCCGCGCGGATAACGCGATTTCGTCCGCCTGCTACTTTGCCGGGCACTTCCTGATCGTGCGTTCATTGTATATCTAAATAACGCTTGACTCTGGAGTCGACTCCAGAGTGTATGCTGCGGTTAATGAGAAAATTATCATTACCGGAGACTGCCATGTCGACTCCAGAAATTCCAAAAAAAGTCCCACAATTCTCGGCGCTTAAGCTCAGCCCGGTTCCGCCGAAAGACGACTGCTGCTGCGAGGCCGCGTGCGAAACGCAGGTCGACGCGCTGCCTGAAGGCGGCAACCGCTACAGCTGGGTCGTCAACGGTATGGACTGCGCGGCCTGCGCCCGCAAAGTTGAAAACGCGGTGAGGCAGGTACCGGGCGTGAACCACATTCAGGTCCTGTTCGCCACCGAAAAGCTACTGGTCAGCGCCGAAAAAGACGTCAGCAAGCAGGTTGAAGCCGCCGTCAGCAAGGCGGGCTATGCCCTGCGCAGCGAAACGGCACCTGCCGAAAAAACCTCTCCCCTGAAAGAAAACCTGCCGCTTATTACCCTCATCATCATGATGGCCCTGAGCTGGGGTCTGGAGCAGATTAACCACCCGTTCGGTAATCTGGCGTTTATTGCCACTACCCTGGTCGGGCTGTTCCCGATTGCCCGTCAGGCACTGCGCCTGATGAGAAGCGGCAGCTGGTTTGCCATTGAAACGTTGATGAGCGTGGCGGCCATTGGCGCGCTGTTCATTGGCGCGACGGCGGAAGCGGCGATGGTGCTGCTGCTGTTCCTGATCGGCGAGCGGCTTGAGGGCTGGGCAGCGAGCCGGGCACGCAAAGGGGTGAGCGCGCTGATGGCGCTGAAGCCAGAAACCGCCACGCGGGTTAATGAAGGCAAACGTGAAACGGTCGCCATCAACACGCTGCGCCCGGGCGACGTGATTGAAGTCGCCGCGGGCGGGCGTCTGCCTGCCGATGGGGCTCTCGTTACCGCCACCGCGAGCTTTGACGAAAGCGCCCTGACCGGGGAATCCATTCCGGTGGAGCGTGCGGCAGGCGAAAAAGTCCCTGCCGGTGCCACCAGCGTCGACCGCCTGGTACAGCTCAAAGTCCTGTCCGAGCCGGGCGACAGCGCCATCGACCGCATCCTGAAGCTGATTGAAGAGGCCGAGGAGCGCCGCGCGCCGGTCGAACGCTTTATTGACCGCTTCAGCCGGATTTACACCCCCGCCATCATGCTGGTCGCCCTGCTGGTCACCGTCGTTCCACCGCTGTTCTTCGGCGCGCCGTGGGAGGGCTGGATTTATAAAGGGCTGACCCTGCTGCTGATTGGCTGCCCGTGCGCGCTGGTGATCTCTACGCCCGCGGCGATTACCTCGGGTCTGGCGGCGGCGGCACGTCGCGGGGCGCTGATTAAGGGCGGCGCGGCCCTGGAACAGCTGAGCCAGGTTCAGCACATCGCCTTCGATAAAACCGGTACGCTGACGGTTGGCAAGCCGCAGGTCACCGGCGTCTATCCGCAGGACATCAGCGAAGACGAACTGCTGATAATAGCCGCCGCCGTTGAGCAGGGCTCCACTCACCCGCTGGCGCAGGCGATAGTGCGTGAGGCGCAGAGGCGCGGGCTGGCTATCCCTTCGGCAACCGCCCAACGGGCGCTGGTCGGGTCAGGGATTGAGGCCGTCGTCGACGGCAAAAAAGTGCTGATTGTTGCGGCGGGCGCGTTCTCTCATCCACAGGTTGAGGCGTTAGAGCAGGCCGGGCAGACGGTCGTTGCCGTGATGCAGGACGGCGTGTCGAAGGGCATGCTGGCACTGCGCGACACTCTGCGCGATGACGCCAAAGACGCCGTGGCGGCGCTGCATCAGTTGGGCGTACAGGGCGTGATCCTCACCGGCGATAACCCGCGCGCGGCGGCTGCGATTGCCGACGAGCTGGGGCTGGCGTTTAAGGCCGGATTACTGCCTGCGGACAAGGTCAGCGCGGTAACTGAACTGAACAGCCGCGCGCCGCTGGCGATGGTAGGTGACGGAATTAACGATGCCCCGGCGATGAAGGCCTCAACCATTGGCATTGCCATGGGCAGCGGCACCGACGTGGCGCTGGAGACCGCCGACGCGACGCTGACGCACAACCGCCTGACCGGGCTGGCACAGATGATAGATCTTGCGCGGGCGACGCGCGCCAATATTCGCCAGAACATCGGCATTGCGCTGGGTCTGAAGGGGATATTTCTCGTCACCACGCTGCTCGGCATGACTGGCCTGTGGCTGGCGGTGCTGGCGGATACCGGGGCGACGGTGCTGGTCACGGCGAACGCGTTGAGATTATTACGGCGGAAATAAAAACGCCCGGTGGCGGCTGCGCCTTACCGGGCCAATAACAACTCTGAACCGTAGGCCGGGTAAGGCGCAGCCGCCACCCGGCAAAAAACGGCGTTACTGCATCCCCAACATCCTCGGCAGCCACAATGATATAGCCGGGATGTACGTCACCATCCCAAGCACCACCAGCAACATACCGTAAAACGGCAGCATCGCCCGTACCACGGTTTCAATCTTCTGCTTGCTCACCGCGCTCGCCACAAACAGCACCGACCCGACCGGCGGGGTGATCAGCCCGATCCCCAGGTTAACCATCATGATCATCCCGAAGTGCACCGGGTCGATCCCCAAAGAGTTGGTCACCGGCAGCAGCACCGGCGTCAGGATCAGAATGATCGGCGCCATGTCCATCAGCGTGCCGATCAGCAGCAGCATGATGTTGAGATACATCAGGATCACGTACTTATTATCAGAGAGCGACGTGAAGAACTCGGTGATGCGCATCGGCAGCTGCATGTAGGTCATCACCGCGCCAAACGCCGCGGCAAAGCCGATTAAAATCATCACGATGGTGACGGTTTTCACCGTGCGGCACATCAGCTTCGGCAGTTCGCTCCATTTGTAGTCGCGGTAGATAAACATGGTGACGAAGAATGCCCACAGGCAGGCCACGGCGGCGGATTCCGTCGCCGTAAATATCCCGGACAAGATCCCGCCGAGGATAATCACCACCGTCATCAGCCCCCACAGGGCATCAAGTAAAATCTTCACCGCCTGCTTAAACGGGATTTTCTCACCCTTCGGGTAACCGCGCTTGTGGGCGAATCCGAGACAGAGGATCATCAGGCACAGCCCCAGCAGCAGCCCCGGCAGCACGCCGGCGATAAACAGCGTGGCGATGGAGACCGTTCCCCCCGCCGCCAGGGAATAAATCACCGAGTTGTGGCTGGGCGGGATCAGAATCGCCTGCACCGACCCGCTCGCCGTGACCGCCGCCGCGTATTCGCGCGGATAGCCCTTCTTCTCCATCTCCGGGATCATCACGCTGCCGATGGACGCTGTATCCGCCACCGACGAGCCAGAAATCGCGCCGAAGAACGTCGAGGCGACGATGTTCACCAGCGACAGCCCGCCGCGAATAAAGCCGACAAACACATAGGCGAAGTTAACCAGCCGTCGGGCAATGCCCCCTTCCGCCATGATCGCTCCGGCAAGGATGAAGAACGGGATCGCCAGCAGGGTAAATTTGTTCACCCCACTGGTGATCTGGATCATCAGCGCCTCCAGCGGTAAATCAATCCACAGCGCACCTGCCACGGCGCTCAGCCCCACGGCGAAGGCCACCGGCATCCCCAGCGCCAGCAAAATGGCGAGGGTGAATAACAAAACAAAAGCATCCATTGTTCACCCCTTAACTGTGATTGCCGATCAGCACGACCGGACGGTTTTCCTGCGCGCCAAACAGCAGGCGTTCAAGCACGAACAGAATCAAAATCGCCGACCCGATCGGCAGCGGCAGGTAGCTTTCGCCGGAAGTCAGGATCGGGAACTCCGCCACCGGCTGCTCCCACAGCTCGACGCACAGCCAGTAGCTGTACCAGCACATCAGACCGGAAATCAGCAGCATCAGCAGATCAACCACACGTACACACAACTTTTGCAGCGACGCGGGCAGACGGTCGGTGAGCATATTGACCGCAATGTGCGACCCGGCGCGGTAGCTCACCGCCGCGCCGATGAAGGTGAACGTCACCATGCAGATAATGGCGACGGGCTCCGGCCAGGATTCGCCGCGGTTGAGCACGTAGCGTGAGAAGATGCCGATGGGGATGACAATCGTCATCACCAGCAGCGAGACACCCGCCACCGCCATGGCGAGCAGGTACAGACGGTCCATCCACTTCAGGTAGAGTTCGGACATACGTGCTCCGTATTACTGGACGTCAGCGATGGCTTTCATCAGATCCTGATGCTTGTCGCCATACTGGGCGCGCACCGGCTCTGTGGCCTTGATGAATACCGTCTTATCGATATCGTGGAACTGCACGCCGCCCGCCTTCATTTTCGCCAGCGCCTGGTCGTTATACGCATTCCACAGCTTGCGCTGTTCGAACTGCGCTTCACGGGCCAGGGTCAGGATTTTTTGCTGTTCATCAGCGCTCAGCTTGTCCCATTTCACTTTTGAATAGAGCAGCATTTCCGGGGTGATAAAGTGGCCGCTGAGGGTGTAGTTTTTAGCAACCGGCATGTAGTTGTGGGCGATAAAGGTGGGCGGGTTATTCTCCGCGCCGTCGATCACGCCGGTCTGCATGCCGCTGTAAACCTCGCTAACGCCCATCGCCACCGAGTTCGCCCCCATGTCCTTCAGCGTGGCGAGTGCCACCGGGCTGCCCTGCACGCGGATTTTCTTCCCTTTCAGATCTTCAGGTTTGACGATCGGCTCTTTGGTGATCAGGTTGCGGGTGCCGGAATCCATCCAGCCGAGGAACACCAGGCGGGATTTCGGGTTCGCGGTCAGCTTGTCGCCGATCTGCTTGCCGATATCCCCGTCGATCACTTTATGCATATGATCCTCATCCCGGAAAACGTACGGCAGGGTGAAGACTTCGATATCCGGCAGGATGGCGGCAACCGGCGCCATGGAGACGCGGATCATGTCAATCGCCCCCATCTGCGCCTGCTCAATCATCTGCTTTTCATCCCCCAGCACGCCGCCGGGGAAGACCTTAATCTCCAGCTTGCCGTCGGTTTGCTGTTTGAGTTTTTCACCCATCTGCTGAACCGCCACCACGTTCGGGTAGCCTTCAGGATGCACATCGGCGGCTTTGATGGTTTGGGCAGAAACGGTGCAGGCAAAAGCAGACAGGCACAGCGCGGCCAATAACGGCTTGAGGGTCGTTTTCATTGAGTCAGCTCCAGGGTAGCGATGTCAGCGTTAAAACAGTGTTTTATTTTTTTACGCTTAGAAAATAGACTAGCCCGGGAGAAGCGTAGGTGAAGCGCCTCACAAAAGCGCGAATTTATGAAACGATGGTTTAAATTTGTGAGGGCGGTAATGCCGGGTAACGACGCGGTCATACCCGGCGGGGCATGACCGCGCGTCAATCAGGATAAATAGCTCATGACCAGGCCTAAAAACAGCACCAGTCCGACATAGTTATTGTTCATAAACGCTTTAAAGCAGGCTTCACGTTCGCGTTTTGCAATCAGCTTCTGCTGGTAGGCAAACAGCAGTCCTGCTACCAGTATCGACCAGTAAAATTCCCAGTTCAGTTCGTTCAGGCGCGCAATCGCGACCATCAGCGCCAGTACCGCAACCTGCAGAATGCCAATGATGAGTTTGTCCTGGCGTCCAAAGAGAATGGCGGTGGATTTAATGCCAATTTTCAGGTCATCGTCGCGGTCAACCATCGCGTATTGCGTGTCATACGCCACGGCCCAGAGAATGTTCGCCAGGAACATCAGCCAGCAGCTAAGCGGTAAGGACTCACTAACTGCCGCAAACGCCATCGGAATCGACCAGCCAAACGCCGCTCCCAGCACCACCTGAGGCAGATGGGTGTAGCGCTTCATAAAGGGATAAACCCAGGCCAGAGCAAGCGCCGCGACGGACAGAAGAATCGTCATGGTGTTCAGGGTTAATACCAGCAGGAAAGAGAGCAGCACCAGAACGATGAACAGTACGCGGGCTTCTTTCCCGGTCACCTGGCCGCTGGGTAGCGGGCGGTTGGCAGTGCGCTTTACGTGGCCGTCAAATTTACGATCGGCATAGTCATTCACCACGCAGCCCGCCGCGCGCATCAGCCAGACGCCGGCAACGAATACGCCCAGGATCCACAGCGGCGGCATGCCCGGCGTGGCCACCCACAGCGCCCATAAGGTCGGCCACAGCAGCAGCAACGCGCCAATGGGTTTATCGGTACGCATTAAGCGGTGATACGCCAACAGCTTATTCTGCGTCAGGGTCCACTCCATTTTTTCTTCCTCTTAGTACAACGGTGATGCCGGTAAAAATAGCTCCGTCAGGATTAACGGCTTACCGCTCAGGCGAAGGCGGGAACGGCGCCCCCACAGTTCGGCATCACGCCCAATTTCAATGAAATCCCTGGTCAGCTCAGATGAGGTGAAAAGATAACGTCCCAGCGGCGTTTTCCCCAGCCGCTGCAGCGCCAGCTCAGGCCCGGATAGGGTAGATTCGGGCACCACCGTCCGCCCGGCAAGCCAGGGATCGCCATCGGCACAGAGTAAAATTTCACGCAGCCAGTAGCGTTCCTCTTGCGGCAACAGCGGCAGCTCGCTGGCGATCTCATCTCCGGAGACAAACCCTTCCTGTATCAGGGTTACCGTGACCGTTTTACCCTGCTGCTCAAAACGTTTTGTCATGGAATCTTCCAGCAGCAACCAGTCCAGCTGCTGCGGATCAAGCGCAGGTATTTGGTCGAAATAGCGCAGCGCACGCAGTTGCGTTAGCGCGGGGTGTGACATGCCAGACTCTCCGATACATAACGTAATGGCATTGTATCGCAGAAACGGGCAATGAGGGGGGGCCAAACGTTATTTAACGATCACTATCGCAACATAGGCGCAACAGCCTGGCGAATACGAAAAAAAGTGCGCCCACTCAGGCGCACTAAACTACTAACAAATCAGCACTGTGGGGAACAGTTACCCCTTGCCTTTTACACTGCTGATAAAGGTGGAACGGGCAGTGGTTGAACCTAAACGTTCGGCTTCATCAAGCAGTTTCAGCGCTTTATCGACATCGCCGCGCTTCACCGCCTGCTTAATGGCGTTGTTGAAGTACTCTTCGGTGTCGTTCAGTACGGGCTCGGCTTTCTTCGCCGGGGCTGGCGCTGCGGCGGCGACCGGTGCGGCTGCCGTGGCAGCAGGCGCGGTGTAAGCAGGTGCTGCGGTATTGCCCACAGTAACAGGGCCGTTACCGGAGGAGCCAAACAGCGGGCCGACCAGCACGCTGGAACCGCTGTTCGTTTTCACCTTCAGCTTTAACGTTCCGTCTGTGACGTGACGAGCAATCGGGTCCGGAATATCAGGAATCGCGTTACCGGTGCCTTTTGCGTAGGCTTTAGCCGGATCGAGCAGCGTGGTGGTCTTCTGGAGGTCTTGCTCGGTGGTAAAGACCAGCACGTAGAGTTTTTGCTGGCCCAGCGCAGGGGTCAGGCGCATGACGCCTTCCAGACGATCGGCGCTCATCACGCCAGGCTCCTGGTAGGTAAAGTATTCGCTTGGGAAAAAGGCTGATGGCGTCATGTTCTGATCGAGAATCAGCACGTTAGGCGCAAATACGCTCGTCTGCTTGTTGACTTCACTGGTCAGGGTAATGGCCAGTTCACCGATATTGGCGGGTACGCTATACGCAGCAACCGGGCCGGTAATACCCGGAACATTAAGCGACTGGCCGCCCGTTGAGAGCTGGGTGGTCTGGGTTTTAGACTGATCGACAGGCGTCCAGACAAGCTGTTGCAGTGCCGCTGTCGGAATAGCTGGCGCAGATGTTGTGTTTTGCGGAACGAAGTTGACGTTAGCGAGCGTTACGGCAGGCGCGCTTGCCAGCAGCCCTGCGGATAAACAAAGGGCAAGGAGAGTTTTGTTCATTTTCATTGTTATCACCTCAAAATGCACAGGTTCAGCGGTAGCCAGGCAATAGCGCGCCGTCCCAAGGATTGAGGGGCTTGCGCCCCTCAGTTTGGTCATTACGTCAGGTTAAGACGGGATTACCACCAGATTTCCATCTGGGCGCCGAAGGACCACTCGTCGTTGTCGCCACGACCGAAGGAGCTTCCATTGAAACCATCTTTGAACGCTTTACCGTAGTTAGCGTTGTTAGATGGGTTACCGTTGTAGTCATAACCCCACTTCTCATCCCACTTGGCGTAGGTTGCGAATACACGGATTGCCGGGCGAGACCAAATGCTGTCGCCTGCCTGCCACTGTTGTGCCAGGGTGATTTTGTACTGGTTGTTGGTTTCGTCAGCGCTTTGTGATTTCACGTTGTCGTAACCCACTTCCAGCAAGGTGCTCATGATAGGCGTCCATTTGAACATCGGACGTACACCCACGGTCCACCACTTGGTCCCGTTGTTGTTATCCCAGTCGATGTCCTGGTACATACCGACATACATCAGGTCCCAGCGATCGCCCAGAGAGATTGCACCGTGGTCGAGAATACGCAGCAGGCTACCGT
This sequence comes from Enterobacter cloacae complex sp. I3, assembly GCF_014896175.1. Lineage (NCBI taxonomy): Bacteria > Pseudomonadati > Pseudomonadota > Gammaproteobacteria > Enterobacterales > Enterobacteriaceae > Enterobacter > Enterobacter cloacae complex sp. I3. Next base: position 30,468 of record NZ_JADBQZ010000016.1, on the reverse strand, counting down.
TGTTGTTAATGTCGTAGGCATAACCCGAGTTAGAATCGATGCCTACACCAGAACCTTGAGACAAGCCTTTACCCTGAGACGTCATTGAGTCAGTGGCATACTGAACCACAAACTTGTTATAGCCCTTCAGCATGCTCTGGGTGTGCTCAGCGGTGAACATCCAACCATCTTTTGAAGCACCATCAACCAGGCGATAATCATCACGCGGGTTAGCACGACCGTAATCAACACCCAGTTCCAGAGTGCCACCTGGGTTGATTTCCATCTGTGCCAGGCGCACGTCAAAGACATCGTTCGCTGTACGAGTGGTGTAATCATAAATGCTGTTGCTGGCGAAGGAGGAAGAACCACCAGCTTCAGAAGAACGGGTTGCTGCCAGAGAGAGCTTACCAAAACCGACATCGATGTTTTCCAGACCCGCACCAGGACCAGAGATATCCCAGTAGTAGAAGTCGATCATGTGGACGTCATGACGCTGATAGAAGCGCTTACCGGCCCAGATGGTGGAACCTGGCAGCCATTCGATCAGGTTTTTACCCTGCACGTTAGCTTCACGGAACGCCGGGTCAGTGGCTTCCCAGTCGTTCTGCTGCGCCACGGAGTACGCTACGTTGGTGTCGAAGTAGAAGCTCTTGTCGCCTTCTTTCCACACTTCCTGGCCCAGCTTCAGTTCCGCATAGGTTTCACATTCGTTACCCAGACGGTATTTACTTTGGGCACCGGTTGCCTGGAAGCACTGTTGTTCGCCGCCACTACCCGTCCAGCCGATACCGGAACGAGCATAACCATGGAAATCCACGGCCAGCGCCTGAGCAGACATTACGCCCGCTGCGACGGCAACTGCCAGAGGAAGTTTGCGCAGAGTAATCATCATTCTATCTCCTGAGATCATTGCTTTTCTTTGAACACTTCACCTGTCGGTTTCGTGTCTTCTTTTGGGATTGCTTAAACGCCTGGCTCTTTGTGCAGCCGACGACATGCGGTGCCATCCTCACGGAACAGATGGCAGCGCTCTGGCGGCAAGCCGATAGCGAATGTGGCACCCTCTTCTACCAACACCACGTCGTTCTGGCGGTAGACCAGGTTCTGACGGATGGCGGGGATCTGGATATGAATCTGTGTTTCGTGACCAAGCTGTTCGACGACCTGAACTTCACCTTCCAGCGTCACATCCGCAATGTGGCTTGGCAGTAGATGCTCAGGACGGATACCGAGGGACATATTTGCCCCGACCTGTACGTTGGCGCTGTCGACCGGGAGCCAGACCTGCTGGCGGTTTGGCAGCTCCACCTGTACCTGTTCAATGGCTGTCGCCGTCACTTTGACGGGCAGGAAGTTCATCTTTGGCGAGCCAATGAAGCCCGCAACAAAGCGGTCTGCCGGGTAGTGATACAGCTCCAGCGGTTTGCCCACCTGCGCCACGCGACCGGCGTCCAGCACCACGATTTTGTCGGCGAGGGTCATCGCTTCGACCTGATCGTGGGTGACGTAAATCATCGTGCGGCCAAGGCGCTTGTGCAGACGGGAGATTTCAATACGCATCTGGACGCGCAGGGCGGCATCCAGGTTAGAGAGAGGTTCATCAAGCAGGAACACGCGCGGCTCGGCCACCAGCGTACGGCCAATCGCCACGCGCTGACGCTGACCGCCGGAAAGCGCTTTCGGTTTACGCTCCAGCAGGTGCGCCAGTTGCAACACTTCAGCCACCTGCGTGACGCGCTGGTTAATGACCTCTTTTTTCGCCCCGGCCAGCTTCAGGCCAAAGGACATGTTCTCGGCAACGGAAAGATGGGGATAAAGCGCATAAGACTGGAACACCATGCCTACGCCGCGTTCGGCTGGCGGGATGTCGTTCATTCGGGTATCACCGATCAGCAGGTCGCCGCTGGTGATGGTTTCAAGACCGGCAATCATACGCAGCAGAGTTGATTTACCACAGCCTGATGGGCCGACAAACACCACAAATTCGCCTTCAGTGATGTCCAGATTGATGTCTTTCGACACCACTACGTCGCCCCAGGCTTTCGTTACATTACGCAGCTGTACGCTCGCCATGCCCTTCTCCCTTCGTTACAACCTGTCACCGACAGAAACATTCAAGATAAGTTCACTATGGGGTATCCATTACTTTCATGAATCCTCCACCCCCCGCCTTTTTTATGGGGGAGGAGGCGGGAGGATGAGAGAACAGGCTCTGCGACCGCAGCCGGGGGGCTGAGGCGAAATTCGTGAAGCCGCCTGCAAAATTCGGTGGGTTTTTATGTGCGCCAGCACTCATAACTTAAATTTATGCAACGGAGATCACACAAACGGGGGGTGGGGCGTAGGGGTTGGGAGGATGGAAAGAGGATGTCAAATAAGGAGACTGAGTCACGTTGAACCACCTTATGTATCCACGAGCACATCACCAAAAAGGATGGCAGATATGAATATCAAGACTGGCGCACGCGTTTTCGCATTGTCCGCCCTTGCAGCAATGATGGTTTCCGCCCCAGCGCTCGCCAAAATTGAAGAAGGCAAGCTGGTTATCTGGATTAACGGCGACAAAGGCTATAACGGCCTGGCCGAAGTGGGCAAAAAATTCGAGAAAGACACCGGTATCAAAGTCACCGTAGAGCACCCGGACAAACTGGAAGAGAAATTCCCGCAGGTTGCGGCAACCGGTGACGGCCCGGACATCATCTTCTGGGCACACGACCGTTTCGGCGGTTACGCGCAGTCTGGCCTGCTGGCTGAAGTCACGCCAGACAAAGCTTTCCAGGACAAACTGTTCCCGTTCACCTGGGACGCAGTTCGCTATAACGGCAAGCTGATCGCCTACCCAATCGCGGTTGAAGCCCTGTCACTGATTTACAATAAAGACCTGGTGCCGAACCCACCGAAAACCTGGGAAGAGATCCCGAAACTGGATAAAGAGCTGAAGGCGAAAGGTAAATCCGCCCTGATGTTCAACCTGCAAGAGCCGTACTTCACCTGGCCGCTGATTGCTGCCGACGGCGGCTACGCGTTCAAGTTTGAAAACGGCAAATATGACGTGAAAGACGTGGGCGTGGACAACGCGGGCGCGAAAAAAGGCCTGACCTTCCTGGTTGACCTGATTAAGAACAAACACATGAACGCGGATACCGACTACTCCATCGCGGAAGCGGCGTTCAACAAAGGCGAAACCGCGATGACCATCAACGGTCCGTGGGCCTGGACCAATATCGACAAGAGCAAAATCAACTACGGCGTGACCCTGCTGCCAACCTTCAACGGCAAGCCGTCTAAACCGTTCGTGGGCGTGCTGAGCGCGGGCATCAACGCCGCCAGCCCGAACAAAGAGCTGGCGAAAGAGTTCCTGGAAAACTACCTGCTGACCGATCAGGGTCTGGGTGAAGTGAACAAGGACAAACCGTTGGGCGCCGTGGCGCTGAAATCCTTCCAGGATCAGCTGGCAAAAGATCCACGCATCGCGGCAACCATGGATAACGCCCAGAAAGGCGAAATCATGCCAAACATCCCACAGATGGCCGCGTTCTGGTACGCCACCCGTACCGCCGTCATCAACGCTGCAAGCGGTCGCCAGACTGTCGATGCCGCGCTGAAGGATGCTCAGGGTCGTATTACTAAGTAAGAAGAAAAACGGCGGGTGGCGCGTGCGCTTACCCGCCCTACGACTACGGCACGATCCGTAGGTCAGGTAAGCGCAGCGCCACCTGACGAAAAGTTTCCACCGTTGTAGAGGAAGAACCCCATGGATGTCATTAAAAAGAAGCACTGGTGGCAAAGCGACGCGCTGAAGTGGTCAGCGATCGGTCTGCTGTGTCTGCTGGTGGGTTACCTTGTTGTTTTAATGTACGTACAAGGGGAATATCTGTTCGCCATCATGACGCTGATCTTAAGCTCTGCTGGCCTGTATATTTTCGCCAACCGTAAAGCCTATGCCTGGCGCTATGTCTACCCGGGCGTGGCCGGGATGGGGCTGTTTGTCCTGTTCCCGCTGATCTGCACCATCGCCATTGCGTTCACCAACTACAGCAGCACCAACCAGCTCGCGCAGGAGCGCGCCACTCAGGTGCTTCTGGATCGCTCTTATCAGGCGGGTAAAACCTTTAACTTCGGCCTGTATCCTGCAGGTGACGAGTGGAAGTTAGCGCTCACTGACGGTGAGAGCGGCAAAAACTATCTTTCCGACGCGTTCAAATTTGGCGGCGAGCAGAAGCTGATCTTAAAAGAGGCCGCGGCCCTGCCGGAGGGTGAACGTGCGAACCTGCGTATCATTACCCAGAATCGCCAGGCGCTGACCCAGCTCACCGCCGTGCTGCCCGATGAAAGCAAAGTGACCATGAGCTCGCTGCGCCAGTTCTCCGGCACGCAGCCGCTTTATACCCTGGCGGATGACGGCACGCTGACCAACAACCAGAGCGGCGTGAAGTACCGTCCGAATAACGACATTGGTTTCTATCAGTCTATAAATGCCGATGGCAAATGGGGTGATGACAAGCTCAGCCCTGGCTATACCGTCACCATCGGCTGGGACAACTTTACCCGCGTGTTTACCGACGAAGGTATCCAGAAACCGTTCTTCGCCATCTTCGTCTGGACGGTGGTCTTCTCGGTGCTGACGGTGATCCTGACCGTTGCCGTAGGCATGGTGCTGGCCTGCCTCGTGCAGTGGGAGTCCCTGAAAGGCAAAGCGATTTACCGCGTGCTGCTGATTCTGCCTTACGCCGTACCGTCGTTTATCTCGATTCTGATTTTCAAAGGGCTGTTTAACCAGAGCTTCGGTGAAATCAACATGATGCTGAGCGCGCTGTTCGGTATCAAACCGGCCTGGTTCAGCGACCCGACCACCGCCCGCTCGATGATTATCATCGTCAACACCTGGCTGGGCTATCCGTACATGATGATCCTGTGCATGGGGCTGCTGAAGGCGATTCCGGACGATCTGTATGAAGCCTCGGCGATGGACGGCGCGGGTCCGTTCCAGAACTTCTTTAAAATTACGCTGCCGCTGCTTATTAAGCCGCTGACGCCGCTGATGATTGCCAGCTTCGCCTTTAACTTTAATAACTTCGTGCTGATTCAGCTGTTGACCAACGGCGGCCCGGACCGTCTCGGCACCACCACGCCGGCAGGCTATACCGACCTGCTCGTGAGCTACACCTACCGTATCGCCTTTGAAGGCGGCGGCGGCCAGGACTTTGGTCTGGCGGCGGCGATTGCCACCCTGATCTTCCTGCTGGTTGGCGCTCTGGCGATTGTGAACCTGAAAGCCACACGTATGAAATTTGATTAAGGAGGGCACTGAACATGGCAATGGTACAACCCAAATCTCAGAAGCTGCGCCTCCTCGCGACGCACTTAGGCCTGCTGATTTTCATCGCGGCCATCATGTTCCCGCTGCTGATGGTTATCGCCATCTCCCTGCGTTCGGGTAACTTTGCGACCGGGAGCCTGATCCCGGATGAAATCTCCTGGGAGCACTGGAAGCTCGCGCTGGGCTTCAGCGTGGAGCACGCCGATGGCCGCGTCACCCCGCCGCCGTTCCCGGTGCTGCTGTGGCTGTGGAACTCGGTGAAGGTAGCAACCATCACCGCGATCGGCATCGTGACGCTCTCCACCACCTGTGCTTATGCCTTCGCCCGCATGCGTTTCCCGGGCAAAGCAACGCTGCTGAAAGGCATGCTGATTTTCCAGATGTTCCCGGCGGTGCTGTCGCTGGTGGCGCTGTATGCCCTGTTTGACCGTCTGGGCCAGTACGTGCCGTTTATCGGCCTGAATACCCACGGCGGCGTGATCTTTGCCTATCTTGGCGGTATCGCCCTGCATGTGTGGACCATTAAAGGCTATTTCGAAACCATCGACGGCTCGCTGGAAGAGGCGGCGTCGCTGGATGGAGCTACCCCGTGGCAGGCGTTCCGTCTGGTGCTGCTGCCGCTGTCAGTGCCGATTCTGGCGGTGGTGTTTATCCTGTCGTTTATCGCGGCGATCACCGAAGTACCGGTCGCCTCATTGTTACTGCGCGATGTGAACAGCTACACCCTGGCCGTAGGTATGCAGCAATACCTCAACCCGCAAAACTACCTGTGGGGCGACTTTGCCGCGGCGGCCGTACTGTCTGCCATCCCGATTACCGTGGTGTTCCTGCTGGCCCAGCGCTGGCTGGTGAATGGCCTGACGGCGGGCGGCGTGAAAGGTTAAGTTTCATCTGTTATGCCACTGCAACCCTCAACTTTAGACGTATTGTATTGACCCAACTTGTGACTGTTGTTAGGCGGCCTCCGGGCCGCCATTTTTTTATTCGCGTTTCAGCCGCTTCGAGTTACACAGCCAAAGGGTGATCACCAGCAGCAGGATCGCCGCCGAGTAGATCAGCACGTCGAGCGGGGATTTATGATCGACAATGATCAGCCGCACAATGGCGGTGATGCCAATGTAAACAAAATAGCGCAGCGGGAAGTGAAAGCCGGACTGGAAGTACTTCACAATCAGGGCGATAAATTCAAAGTAGAGAAAGTAGACCACCAGGCCTTCCACCAGCGCATATTTGCTGGTTTGCTCAGGGGCGAACAGCACATCCGCCAGATGCACCGTCTCTTTGCCGAGAAAGACGACCAGGATCAGGCCAAGGCTCAGCAGACCGAGGTTCAGCACGGTCTGGAGTATCGTTGAGATAAACTCAACGCGCGGGCGAGTCAGGGATGTCATACAGCACCTCATTCTCCAGGACGAGATTCCTGTATAACGCAAAAATGTGACGGGGATCTATATTTTTTAATTATGTTTTATGTAGGGAGGTAACCGATGGATCGTAAACCAACCGGGGTTCGCAACGTGACGTGCGGCGACAATGTGACCGTATATGAACCCACTAATCTTTACGACTGTGTACTGGGCAACGGCGTGTTCGTCGGCCCGTTTGTTGAAATTCAGGGCAATTCGCGCATCGGTGACGACAGCAAAATTCAGTCGCACACCTTCATCTGTGAGTATGTGACCATCGGTAAGCGTTGCTTTGTTGGCCATGGCGTGATGTTTGCGAACGATATGTTTCGTGAGGGGAAACCGAACGCCGACCGGACCAGCTGGGGCCACATTACCATCGGAAATGATGTGTCGATTGGCAGCGGTGCCACCATCCTGGCGGTCTCCATTTGCGACGGAGCGGTGATTGGGGCGGGAAGCGTGGTGACGAAATCGATCGTCGAGAAAGGTGTCTATGCCGGGAACCCGGCGAGGCTGCTACGCCGCTTGTGATTCGCCCGGAGGCGCTGCGCTTACCGGGCCTACAAAAACCGTAGGCCGGGCAAACGCAGTGCCGCCCGGCGTGAAGCATCAGCGGAAGTTAATGTTCTTATCGCTGGTCATGTCGTACAGCTGGAACTTACGCCCAAGCTGCTGGCCGCCATCACGCGTCAGCGGTGTCCAGCCCACTGCCGCACGGCTGCGGGTCGGACCGGATGAGAACAGATCCAGCGGAATCGACACGTAGACCCCTTTGGTGAAGTCCCCTTCCCCGTACTCGTCCGGCGAGACGTTGGTGATGGTGGCGTAGCCGCCCACCACGACGCCGCTGTCGAAGTGTTTGGAGATATCCAGCGTGCCGCCCTTGTCGCCCGCCAGATACTGGCCGACGCTGGCTTTCACCAGCACGTCCTGCGCGAACGAAGGCGTCCAGTAGGCGGTCAGGTGGCCGGTTTTGACGCTGTAGTCGGTGAACTTCATCATGTCCTGCGCGCTGCGCCAGTCACGCTGCTTAACGTAGTTGGCATCAATCCCGAACGCCCAGTTGCTGTCGACGGGACGATACAGCACCTCCGCCCCCGCGCCACCAAACATGGTTTCCAGATAGCCACCGTAAACCTGGCCGTAGAAACCGTTGCCGAAGTACTGGAAGTAGTTGGCCTGCAGGTTATTCACGTAGACATCGTTCTGCACGTATTCACGCACGCGGGTACGCACGCGCGGCAGCTTCGAGTCGTTCGGCGGGTTCGTGTAGTTAAACTTGTCGTAGTTGTTCGCAATGTTGCCGAACAGGCTGCCGGTGGTCAGCAGGTGGTCGGTGACCCACAGATCCGCCGTCGCCATCGCACCCAGCTGATACATGTAGAAGTTTTCCGGCCCGCCGACGGACTGGTTCAGTACCGGATCGATGTGGAAATCAAAGCGCGATTTATCGATATACCAGCCCTGCTCGGTGGTTTCCGGCACGATCGGCTCTACGCGTTTTTGCACCAGCTCGGTTTCATGCCCGAGCGGTTCGCCTTCAAGATGGCGCTTGAGGCTGGCGACATCGGTTTCGGTGGTGACCTGCGGCAGATTCAGGCGGTTCTCCGTCACGCGGATCGTGCGGATCCCGTCCGGGAGATCGTTCATCACGATCCGGTTGGCGCGTTCGATTCCTTCCCGCGAGTCGCGGTATTTCACCTGCTCGCCGGTGACGTACAGCGTATCGCCTTTCACCTGAATTTTCGGATCGGCCAGACCGGCGTTGTATTTCAGCAGGGTCAGCTGGTTTGCCACCACGGAGTGCTGCAGAATCGCATCCTGCGGCTCCGGCCGATAGGCAGGCCGCGCGTTATCGTTGTAGTGCGGCCGCATGTCGTTAAAGTTAGTGCGCAGCGTGAAGCCAAACATCACCGTGTTGCCGCGCTCGTAGCTGAGGTTAACGTCGGCCCAGTCGGTGACGCGATAAATGGCGCCGACGTTAAACTTGCTCTTCTGCTCAATCTTCCCGGCGAAGTCCTGCGAGTAGTCGTTTCCTTCGTACTCCAGCTTCAGGCGCAGCGGCTGCCACGGCGTCTGGTATTCCACGCCGCCGAACAGCGAGGCCGGGCCGTGGAACATCTGGTCGCCGTTGATGGAACCGGCTTTCTTGTAGCTGTTATCGCGGTAGCAGTATTTGTCACTGTAGGTACAGAACGGGTTTTTAACGTTGCCGCTGGTGCCGAGATAGCCCCAGCCAAGACCGAGAGAAAAATCAAACGGTCCCCAGGCCTTGCTGGCCACGATGTATTCCGCGTCGAACAGGCCGGTACCGCCGATATCTTTTGCACCCACGGAGACCTGCGGCATCCAGTAGCTCTCTTCCCACAGGCGCAGCTTGACGTCGAAGGCTTTATCTTTGTAGGTCTGATCGCCGGAGAAGGCGTCGACGCTGCTGTACTGTTTCGTACGCACGTCGGTGTAGCGCAGCGTGGTTTCAAGCCACGGGAAAAGCTGTACGGAGGCGGAATAGTAGCGATACTGGTCGTTATCGCGGTAGTTCAGGCTAATTTCCCCTTCACGCGCCATGCGCGCGGTAGGCGTTTGCAGTAAACCGACGCCGCCGAAGTCTGACTGAGACGGACCAACAGGTGCCGGATACGTTTCTGCATGGCAGGCGGCGCTTACGCAGAGCGCCAGCATGCTGTAGAGATAGGTTCTTTTCATTCTTCCGGTATCCGCTGTGTCAGGGAGTGAAGGATATCGGCGTTAAGCCCGTCATATGCCTTCGTCCAGAAATGGTCGGCAAAACCGACAAAAATGATGCTGCCCGGCATGGGTTCGATATGGCGTTTATTCCAGTACGCCACCGGCGCTTTTTGCGTATGCCCGTCTGGATAAATAATCCATGCGTAGCTGTTATCCGCGCCGCTCAGCAGGCTTTGTTCGTCGAGATAGCTCGCCACGTCGCGACCGGGCGTAAAGGGCTTTTTACCGGGGCTGCTGATAAGCCCCATCACGGTCACCGTCGTCGGCTTCACCGGAAGCCAGAGGGTGTACTCCCCTTCAAGCGTGGGGTTGCCCTTTTCAGTGACGCGCACTTCATCTGGATCAAGATTGACTTTCTGGCGGCCTGTCACCTTCAGCGCCTGAAGCTGCTGGCGAACGCTGTTAATGGCCGCGGCATCGTCGCCGTCTTCCTGCTCCGCCAGGCTCGTCAGGCGGGCCAGCAGGGCACGGTGTTCCTGCTCCGCCTTAACCGTCGCCTGACGCTCGCCGATCACCGCTCCCGGCCACCAGCTTTTGGCAAGCCTTGGCTGCCCGACGAGATCGAGCAGATGCTCGGCGTTGGTTAAGGTTTTGGGTTTTTCACTGTCCGGCGTGTAGACCTTTACCGTTCCTGCAGACCACGCGAGCGGCGCGGCAAGGCTGGCGAGAAGCGCAGCGTGGATGAGCGTTTTCATGATTTCGCCGCCTTGATCAGGGTGGTTTTCACCGGGAAGAAACCGGCACCGAGATACTGCAAGGACTGACGGATCTGCCCATCCTCGTCGATCCAGAAGCGGTTATGCCAGGTGGCCTGGTCGGTTGTCACCTTCTCATCCAATACGCGCACCTGAGTTTCGTCGCTGCCGACTTTCACGTTGTCCGTACCGTCCCAGCGGAAGGTGGAGCGGGCCGTGGCGTAGCGCACCTGCTTATGCTCGGTCCAGCCCATCGTGCGCGTCCAGCTTGCGCCGTCGACGATCTGATTTGGCTTGATGAGCGGGTCTTCGGCGAGATTATTCACCTCGAGCAAGTTGTCGCCGCCGAGCAGCGTTTTCACGATTCGGGCATGCTGCGTGACGATGGTGGCCTGATCCTGCGTCACCCATTTCTGCTGCCCGTTTTCATCGAAAGCGAGCACCACAAACAGCTGCGGGCCATCGTTTAGCTGCATGTACTGGCTGGCGTACGGCATGTTCTGAAGTTCGTCATCGGTCAGATGAACGCCCGGCGTGCCGAACAGGCTTTCCCACAGTGAATGTCCCAGCCCTTTGGTGGTGGCTGAGCACGCCTGCAACAGCAGGCAAATCAGAATGATTGCAGGTCGCTTCACGACTCTTCTCCGAAGGGGCGAAATAACCACACCGAAGTGTGGTTATGATTAAAACACCCTGTATTACTGGGTGCTGGTTGTCGTAGTGGTCGTGGTTCCGGTATTGGAGCCATCACCGCCACCGGTTGCCGCCAGCGCGACACCCACGGCTGAACTTACGGTGCTGGTGCTGGCTGCGGTAGAACTTCCCGCAGACGCAGACGTCGCTGCCGACCCTGCTGCTTCCCCGACCTGGACCGGAGCTGCATAGACAGACGTCGCCGCAAGTGCAGATATGGCAAAAATGCCATACAGTACTTTCTTCATAACAATTTCCCTTCAATGAATGAATGGAGATTTGCCCGAAAAGAAATTCAGGCGGAATCGAGTATACACAACTACAGCAGAGGGTTTACCGTGGGGGGAAATAGGGGGATGGTTTTCGGACTAATGGATAAAACAGAAACGAAAAACAAATATTTGGAATAAATAATCGATGAAAATCAATAAATTATAATATATCCTTATTATCTTAGCTCTACGTATTTTCTTAAAATAAACCGCAGCAATTAGCAGGTTAACCGCCTTTTTCAGATTAAACTCAGAGTCAGAATTTGAGTTAACTAACAGACATCAGGAATTATCCGATAAAAAAATGCCGGCATATCGCCGGCATTTTTCATGACATATTAATTACGCACGCCATGCTTTATAACGGTTAATCAAACCATTGGTGGAGCTGTCGTGGCTGTCGATGGCTTTATCGTCACCCAGCTCTGGCAGAATGCGGTTTGCCAGCTGTTTGCCCAGCTCAACGCCCCACTGGTCAAAGGTGAAGATGTTCAGGATCGCGCCCTGGGTGAAGATCTTGTGCTCGTACAGCGCAATCAGCGCGCCCAGGCTGAACGGGGTGATTTCGCGCAGCAGGATGGAGTTGGTTGGACGGTTGCCTTCGAACACTTTGAATGGCACAACGTGCTCCAGCGTGGCCGGATCTTTACCCTGGTCACGGTATTCCTGCTCAACCACTTCGCGGGATTTACCGAACGCCAGCGCTTCGGTCTGTGCGAAGAAGTTAGACAACAGCTTCGGATGGTGGTCGGAAAGCGGGTTGTGCGTGATCGCCGGGGCGATGAAATCGCACGGTACCATTTTGGTACCCTGGTGAATCAGCTGGTAGAACGCATGCTGGCCGTTGGTGCCCGGCTCGCCCCAGATGATCGGGCCAGTCTGGTAATCCACCGCGTTGCCGTTACGGTCAACGTACTTACCGTTGGATTCCATGTTGCCCTGCTGGAAGTAGGCCGCAAAACGGTGCATGTACTGGTCGTACGGCAGGATCGCTTCGGTTTCAGCGCCGAAGAAGTTGTTGTACCAGATACCGATCAGCGCCAGCAGCACCGGCAGGTTTTTCTCAGGGGCGGTGGTGGAGAAGTGTTTGTCCATCGCATGCGCGCCGGAGAGCAGCTCAACGAAGTTGTCGAAGCCTACGGACAGGATGATGGACAGACCGATTGCAGACCACAGAGAGTAGCGGCCGCCAACCCAGTCCCAGAACTCGAACATGTTCGCCGTATCGATGCCAAACTCGCCTACCGCTTTACCGTTGGTGGAGAGCGCCGCAAAGTGTTTCGCCACGTGCTTTTCGTCGCCCGCGGTTTTCAGGAACCAGTCGCGCGCGCTGTGGGCGTTGGTCATGGTTTCCTGGGTGGTGAAGGTTTTAGACGCCACCAGGAACAGGGTAGTTTCCGGGTTTACGTTCTTCAGCACTTCGGCGATGTGGGTTCCATCGACGTTAGAGACAAAGTGCATGTTGAGGTGGTTTTTGTACGGGCGCAGGGCTTCGGTCACCATGAACGGGCCGAGGTCAGAGCCGCCGATACCGATGTTCACCACGTCGGTGATCGCTTTGCCGGTGTAGCCTTTCCAGCTGCCGGAGATGATCGCTTCGGAGAAGGTTTTCATCTTTTCCAGCACCGCGTTCACTTCCGGCATCACATCTTTGCCGTCAACGATGATTGGCGTATTGCTACGGTTTCGCAGCGCCACGTGCAGCACGGCACGGTCTTCGGTGCGGTTGATCTTCTCGCCGGAGAACATGGATTTGATGGCGTCGGCCAGCTCGGTCTCTTTCGCCAGATCCTGCAGTTTTGCCAGCGTCTCTTCGGTAATGCGGTTCTTGGAGAAATCCACCAGCATGAGGTCATCGAAGGTCGCGGAGAACTTAGTGAAACGATCGGCATCTTTCGCGAACAGATCCGCGATGGTGACGTCTTTCATTTTATCATAATGTTTCTGGAGTGCCTGCCAGGCAGCGGTCTGCGTTGGGTTGATGTTTTTCATTAGCAATACTCTTCTGATTTGAGAATTGTGACTGCGGTCGATTGTAGCGCCTGCAAATAAAAATTGTGATGGTTTTTATGCCATTGCCCTGGTCTGCATCAAACGCAGGTGAAAAGACCCGAAAAGTATAGCTGCTGTCGCGCCCTTCCGGCGTGGCGAAATGTCGGTCAAAAGGGGGTAAAAAGGAGCATAAAATATGGGCCTGTTATAAGTCCTGTTTCTCAGGGGTACCCCCCCATAAAAAATCCGCATAATCCCAGCATTGACAGGACCTCCCCCGCATTTTATTTATAGGGCCGTATTTTGCGCCTGCACCTGTTTTCGTTTCATTCTTGTGCCAAGGTCGCTTATTCATTCCCTGACACGAGGTTGTTATGACGAGTTTTGTGGTCGCCAAGTTTGGCGGCACCAGTGTGGCCGATTACGATGCCATGAACCGCAGCGCCGATGTGGTGCTGGCCGATCCGAATACCCGCCTGGTGGTGCTCTCTGCATCCGCCGGCGTGACGAACCTGCTGGTTTCTCTGTCTGAAGGACTGGAAGCGACAGAACGTTTCGTGAAGCTGGATGCACTGCGCAAAATTCAGTTCGACATTCTTGAACGTCTGCAAAACCCGAACGTTATTCGTGAGGAGGTGGAGCGTCTGCTGGAAAATATCACCACCCTGGCAGAAGCGGCGTCCCTGGCCACCTCTACCGCCCTGACCGATGAACTGGTCAGCCACGGTGAATTGATGTCTACCCTGCTGTTCGTTGAAATTATGCGCGAGCGTAACGTTCAGGCGCAGTGGTTTGACGTGCGTAAAGTGATGCGCACCAGCGATCGTTTTGGGCGCGCCGAACCGGACGTTGAGATGCTGGCCGAGCTCACCAACCAGCAGCTGGCGCCGCGCCTGGCAGAAGGCATGGTGATCACCCAGGGCTTTATCGGCAGCGAAGCGAAAGGACGCACGACCACGCTTGGCCGTGGCGGCAGCGATTACACCGCCGCGCTGCTGGGCGAAGCCCTGCACGCAACGCGCGTGGATATCTGGACTGACGTGCCGGGTATTTACACCACCGATCCGCGCGTCGTTTCCGCGGCAAAACGTATTGACGTGATTGCCTTTGAAGAAGCGGCGGAAATGGCCACCTTCGGCGCGAAAGTGCTGCACCCGGCAACGCTGCTGCCCGCCGTGCGCAGCGATATTCCGGTCTTCGTTGGCTCCAGTAAAGATCCAAAAGCGGGCGGGACGCTGGTCTGCAAGAAAACCGAGAACCCGCCGCTGTTCCGCGCGCTGGCCCTGCGCCGCCGCCAGACGCTGGTCACGCTGCACAGCCACAATATGCTGCACTCCCGCGGCTTCCTGGCGGAAGTGTTTGGCATCCTCGCGCGCCATAACATCTCTGTAGATTTGATTACCACCTCCGAGGTGAGCATTGCGCTGACGCTGGACACCACCGGCTCCACCTCCACCGGCGACACCCTGCTGACGCAGTCGCTGCTGATTGAGCTGTCTGAGCTGTGCCGCGTGGAGGTCGAAGAAGACCTGGCGCTGGTGGCCATCATCGGTAACAAGCTGTCTCGCGCCTGCGGCGTGGGCAAAGAGGTGTTCGGCGTGCTTGACCCGTTCAACATCCGCATGATCTGCTACGGTGCCTCCAGCTATAACCTTTGCTTCCTGGTCCCTGCCGATCAGGCCGAGCAGGTGGTGCAGAAACTTCATCAGAATTTGTTTGAATAAAATTCGTTAGCACGATAAACAATACCTATAAGCCGGGCACAGACCCGGCTTTTTCATAACTAAACAACACGACAATACTGCAAGGAATTCACTATGTTATCCGTTATCACCCGGCTGTTCCCGCTATGGGCGCTGCTGCTCTCCGTACTCGCGTATTACACCCCTACCACGTTCACGGGCATTGGTCCGTGGGTCACCACGCTGCTGATGCTGATTATGTTCGGCATGGGCGTGCACCTGAAAATCGACGATTTTAAACGCGTGCTGTCGCGCCCGGCGCCGGTGGCAGCAGGGATCTTCCTGCACTACCTGGTGATGCCGCTCGCGGCCTGGCTGCTGGCGATGGCCTTTAAGATGCCGCCGGACCTTTCCGCCGGGATGGTGCTGGTGGGCAGCGTCGCCAGCGGTACGGCATCTAACGTGATGATCTATCTGGCGAAAGGTGACGTGGCGCTCTCCGTGACCATCTCTTCGGTATCCACGCTGGTGGGCGTGATTGCCACACCGCTGTTAACCCGCCTGTACGTGGACGCGCATATTCAGGTGGACGTGATGGGCATGCTGCTCAGCATTCTGCAGATTGTGGTGATCCCGATTGCGCTGGGGCTGGTCATTCACCATCTGTTCCCACGCGTGGTGAAAGCGGTTGAGCCGTACCTGCCCGCGTTTTCGATGGTCTGCATTCTGGCGATCATCAGCGCCGTGGTGGCTGGTTCCGCGTCGCACATTGCCTCGGTGGGCTTTGTGGTGATCGTCGCGGTGGTGCTGCATAACACCATTGGCCTGCTGGGCGGCTACTGGGGCGGGAAGCTGTTTGGCTTTGACGAGTCCACCTGCCGCACGCTGGCAATCGAGGTAGGCATGCAGAACTCCGGCCTGGCAGCGGCGCTGGGTAAAATTTACTTCTCACCGCTGGCGGCCCTGCCGGGCGCGCTGTTCTCCGTCTGGCACAACCTGTCCGGCTCGCTGCTGGCGGGCTACTGGTCCGGTAAACCGATTGATGAGCAACCGAAAAAAGATGCGCTGAAGCAGGGTTAATTGACGCGGCTTGCTTTACACTGAAGCCTCCCCATCAGGAGGCTTCAGCAATGGCTACACCACGATTGACCCAGAAAGACATGACGGAAGCCGAGCAGCGAGAACTTAAAACGCTTCTCGACCGCGCCCGCATCGCCCATGGCCGCACGCTGACGAACGCCGAAACCAATCAGGTTAAAAAAGAGTATATCGACAAGCTGATGGCGCAACGTGAGGCTGCGGCGAAAAAAGCCCGCAAGCTGAAAAAAGAGCAGGCTTATAAGCCGGATGCAGAGGCGACCTTTTCCTGGTCCGCCAATACATCAACCCGTGGAAGGCGCTAATCAGCGCCCTTTCTTTTTGCGACCCGGCTGGGTAAAGCGTTTTCCGTTACCCGGCTTGCCCCGCCCTTTCTCTTCCGCCTGCGGTGCCTTCACCACCGGACGTTTAATCGCCTGCGTTTTCGGTTTGGCTTTGGCTTTCGGCTTCGCTTCGGACGAGGAGTTTTCGATAAGCTTGAACAGCTCGATCAGCTCGTCGTCCGTTAGGTCACGCCACTCGCCCAGCGGGATCCCGGACAGGCTGACGTTCATGATGCGCGTACGTTCCAGCTTCGTCACTTCATAACCAAAATACTCGCACATGCGGCGGATCTGGCGGTTCAGGCCCTGCACCAGCGTGATACGGAACGCAAACGGCGCTTCTTTTTTGACCTTGCACTTCTTCGTCACGGTGCCCAGAATCGGCACGCCTGCGCCCATGCCGCGGATAAATTCGTCCGTCACCGGCTTGTTCACCGTAACGATATACTCTTTCTCGTGGTCGTTACCGGCACGCAGAATTTTGTTCACCAGGTCGCCGTGGTTGGTGAGGAAAATCAGCCCCTGAGAGTCTTTATCCAGGCGACCAATCGGGAAGATACGGCTGCTGTGGTTCACGAAATCAACGATGTTGTCCCGCTCACCGTCTTCGGTGGTGCTGACAATCCCAACCGGTTTGTTCAACGCGATAAACACCAGGTCTTCTGCATCACGCGGTTCGATGACCTGACCATTTACTTTAACCACATCGCCAGGGACCACCTGGTCACCGATGGTGGCGCGTTTGCCGTTGAGGAACACGTTACCTTGTTCAATGTAACGGTCAGCCTCGCGACGTGAGCAGATCCCGCTCTCGCTAATGTACTTGTTTAATCGGGTTGATTGAGTTGGCAGCATAGTTTCTCCTGTGAAGGGCGAAATATACCTTAGGTATGGACTGGAAAAAAAGATTAGCCGACGGTAACTGAGACGGGTTTTTAAGTTTGCGAGACGCTTTCAGGATTTTACGTCCTGTCATTTACCCATGTGTTCAAGCCTTTTAGTTTTACTCTCCATGTAGAAATGTTTGTAGTTTATAAATCACAGGGAGTAATATGAAGGAGATTGTTCAGACAGAATCCTTCCGACGCTGGGAGCAAAACTTAAAAGATCGACGAGCGAAGACCATTATCGCTTCCCGCCTCTTTCGGTTGGCAAATGGCTTAGCGGGTGACGTTAAACCCGTGGGAGAAGGTATAAGTGAGCTAAGGATCCACATTGGTCCGGGCTACAGAATCTATTTTAAAGACCAGGGCAATTGCATCATCGTGCTGTTATGTGGTGGTGACAAAAGCAGCCAGGACAGAGACATACTGACAGCAAAAATGCTGAGCAATGTATCCCAATGGCAGGAGTGAATGAGCATGCATAAATTAACACCTTACGATCCCGCCAACGCGCTGGTGGATGACGAGGAAATCGCCGTGTTTATCGCTGATGCACTAGAAACAGGCGACTCGACGTATATCGCTAAAGCCCTTGGGGTTGTAGCGCGAGCCAAAGGAATGTCGAACATTTCACAGCAAACTGGCTTATCACGTGAGCAGCTTTATCGGTCCTTCAGTGATAAAGGAAACCCAACGCTCAAAACCACGCTCGCGGTCATGAAAGCATTGGGCTTTGGGCTAACACTCAAACACGCCGGGGATTAATACTCATCCCGCTCGTCATCTTCATCCGGCTGTTCCATCACGCTATACGCCACTGCGCAGAACAGCGAGTTAAGACGCTTCATATCCCCCAGCAGCCCCAGGTGCAGGGAGCTGGTCTCGATACTTTGCACGTTCTGCTGGTGCAGACGTTCAACGTGGGCGTGCGAGTAGCGGCGGTTAAGAATGCGGAAGCGATGCTTGTTGCGGCGCAGGCGGCGCGCGCTTGGCACGTCGCTGGAGAAGAAGACCAGCATCGCCAGTTTGAGGTTGCTGACCAGCTGCTCGTGCAGCGCTTCCAGCTCCTTCAGTCCTTCAACGGAGAACGCCCGACGCGCGGCCAGCGACTTATCAGCAATCTCGCTGCCCATACGCTCAACGATATCGGAGGCCTGCTCAAGGTTGAGCGACATCTCAATGATTTCCGCCCAGCGGCGGGACTCCTCCTCCGCCAGCTCGTCCTGCGGCATGCGCGCCAGGTAGAGCTTGATGGCGGTGTACAGCACGTTGATGTCGTCCGCCAGTTTGCGCAGCTCTTTCTCCTCTCGCGGCTCGCCGTGCATCACCTTTTTCAGCCCTTCGAGCATGGTTTCCATGGCATCGCCCATGCGCAGCGTCTCGCGCGCGGCATTCGCCAGCGCCAGCGCCGGAGTGTCCAGCGCAGAGGTATCCAGGTGCTTCGGCTTAAGGCGCGCATCCAGCTCCGGTTCATCACGGATAAGACGCTCGCAGAAGCGGGCCATCGGCGCGGCAAACGGCACCATAGCCAAGCAGCGCACCAGGTTATAGAAGACGTGGAAGTAGATCACTAGCTCCGCCTTCGGCAGCGGGAGGCTGTCCATCAGGTTTGCCAGAGGATGGACAAACGGCAGAATAATCAGGCTGCCCACCAGCTTAAACAGCAGGCTACCGAGCGCCACGCGACGGGCGGCAGCGTTGGCCGCGCTGTTGTTGAGCATTGCCAGCAGACCAGAGCCGAGGTTGGCACCGATCACCAGACAGAGCGCGACCGGGAAGGAGATCGCCCCGGCGGCGGTGAGCGTGGCCGTCAGCAGCACGGCGGCCAGGCTGGAGTAGCTGATGATGGCAAACACTGCCCCGATCAGCGCATCCAGCATGATGTCACCGGTCAGCGAGGCGAAGATGACCTGCACGCCGTTTGCCTGGGTGATAGGCGTCACCGCCTGCACAATCAGTTCCAGCGCCAGCAGAATCAGCCCGAGGCCAATGCCCACGCGGCCAAGCTGCCCCGCCCGGGTCTGCTTGCGGCCAAGAAAGAAGATAACCCCAATGAAAATCAGCAGCGGCGACAGCCAGGAGAGATCGAACGTCAGGATACGCGCCATCAGCGCGGTACCGACGTCGGCACCCAGCACGATCACCAGCGCCGGGGCGAGCGCGACCAGATCCTGCGCCACGAAGGAGGTGACGAGCATGGTGGTGGCATTGCTGCTTTGCACCAGCGCCGTGACGCCAATCCCCGCGCAGAAGGCGAGCGGCTTCTTCTCAACGCTGCCGCTGAGGACGGTACGTAAGCGCGCGCCGAACACGCGCATCACGCCGGTGCGGACAATATGGGTGCCCCATACGAGCAGTGCGACTGCCGAAAGCAGATGTAACAACGTCAGCACGGAAGTGGGTTCTCCTTATCGTTATAGATTTTATGATTAAGTATAAGGGTTTAAACGTAAGAAAGAGACAGGGCACCGTTGAGGTGCCCTGTTTGTTGTAAGGAAAAGTGACGTTAGTCCGCGTCGTAGCCTAAATTCGGCGCCAGCCAGCGCTCTACCTCTGACACGCTCATGCCTTTGCGCAGGGCGTAATCTTCGATCTGATCGCGCTGCAGCTGCGCCACGGCGAAGTACTTGCTGTCCGGATGACTGAAGTACCAGCCCGACACGGATGCGCCCGGCCACATGGCGAACGACTCGGTGAGCTTCATGCCGGTATGCGCTTCTACGTCCAGCAGTTGCCAGATAGTGCCTTTTTCGGTGTGTTCCGGACAGGCCGGATAGCCCGGCGCCGGACGAATCCCCTGGTAGTTTTCGCGGATCAGCTCCTCGTTGCTGAGGTTCTCATTCGCCGCGTAACCCCAGTACACCTTACGCACGCGTTCGTGCAGGTATTCAGCAAAGGCTTCCGCCAGGCGATCGGCAATCGCTTTCACCATGATCTTATTGTAATCATCGTGTTGCGCTTCAAACGCGTCCGCCAGGGCGTCTTCTTCCAGACCGCCGGTTACCGCAAAGGCGCCGATATAGTCAGCTTTCCCGCTCAGCTTCGGCGCAACGAAATCAGCCAGGCAGTAGTTGGCAAAGCCCACTTTTTCGGTTTGCTGCCGCAGGTGATGGCTCACGGCCAGCACGTGGGTACGGGTTTCATCGCGGTAGATTTCCACGTCGTCACCCACGCGGTTCGCCGGGAACAGCCCCACCACGCCGCGCGGGTTGAGGGTTTTCTCTGCGCTCAGCGTGTCCAGCATATCGTTGGCGTCTTTAAACAGACGCTTCGCCTCTTCGCCTACGACTTCATCTTCGAGGATGCGCGGATATTTGCCCGCCAGCGACCAGGTCATAAAGAACGGCGTCCAGTCAATGTAGTTGCGCAGCGTCTCGATGCTGGCCGTCACGTCCTGCACGCCCAGACGATGCGCGACCGGCGGCGTATAGCTTGCCCAGTCAAAGGCCAGGTCGTTATCGCGTGCGGCAGCGAGCGTCACCGGCGGCGTGCGCGGTTTTTTGCGCCCGTGCTGCACGCGAACGGTTTCGTACTCCTGGCGAGTGCGCGCCACAAAATCGTCGCGCTGAGTCTCGGAGAGCAGTGCGGAAACCACGCCCACCGTGCGCGAGGCGTTCTGCACGTAAACCGTCGGTCCGCTGTAGTTCTGCTCGATCTTCACTGCCGTGTGCGCTTTCGAGGTGGTCGCCCCGCCAATCAGCAGCGGAATGGTGAAGCCCTGACGCTCCATCTCTTTTGCCACGTTGACCATTTCGTCGAGCGACGGCGTAATCAGGCCGGAGAGGCCAATCAGATCGGCGTTCACTTCGCGCGCGGTCTTGAGGATTTTATCCGCCGGAACCATCACGCCAAGGTCGATAATTTCGTAGTTATTGCACTGCAGCACCACGCCAACAATGTTTTTGCCGATGTCGTGCACGTCGCCCTTCACGGTGGCGATAACCATTTTACCGTTGCTGGAGCCCTTCTCTTTGCTGGCTTCGATGAAGGGTTCAAGATAAGCCACTGCCTGCTTCATGACGCGAGCGGATTTCACCACCTGCGGCAGGAACATCTTGCCCTCGCCGAACAGATCGCCGACCACGTTCATGCCGTCCATCAGCGGCCCTTCGATCACCTCAATCGGGCGGGCTGCCTGCTGACGCGCTTCCTCGGTGTCCTGCTCAATGAACTCGGTAATCCCTTTCACCAGCGAGTATTCCAGACGCTTTTTCACGTCCCAGGAACGCCACTCGGCCTGCTGAACATTGGCCGATTCATCCGATTTACTGCCGCGGTATTTTTCCGCCAGGTCGAGCATGCGCTCGGTGGCGTCGTCGCGACGGTTGAGGATCACGTCCTCTACGGCATCGCGCAGTTCGGCAGGCAGATCGTCGTAAATCGCCAGCTGTCCAGCGTTGACGATACCCATGTCCATCCCATTGCGGATGGCGTAGTAGAGGAACACGGCGTGGATCGCCTCACGCACCGGGTCGTTGCCGCGGAACGAGAACGAGACGTTCGACACGCCGCCGGAGATCAGCGCATGCGGCAGCTCGCGCTTGATGTCTTCACACGCGCCGATAAAGTCCTGGGCGTAGTTGTTGTGCTCTTCGATGCCGGTCGCGACGGCAAAGATGTTCGGGTCGAAAATAATGTCTTCCGGCGGGAAGCCCACCTCTTCGGTCAGAATTTTGTACGCGCGGCGGCATATCTCAATTTTGCGCTCGCGGGTGTCGGCCTGGCCCACTTCATCGAAGGCCATCACCACCACGGCCGCACCGTAGCGGCGCACCATCTTCGCGTGGTGGATAAAGATATCCACGCCCTCTTTCATCGAGATGGAGTTAACGATGCCTTTGCCCTGAATGCACTTCAGCCCTTTTTCGATGACCTCCCACTTGGAGGAGTCAATCATGATCGGCACGCGGGCGATATCCGGCTCACCGGCAATCAGGTTGAGGAAACGCACCATCGCCGCTTCGGCGTCAAGCATCCCCTCGTCCATGTTGATATCGATAATCTGCGCCCCGCTTTCCACCTGCTGGCGGGCGACGTCCAGCGCTTCGCTGTACTTCTCTTCTTTGATCAGACGCTTGAATTTAGCGGAACCGGTAACGTTGGTACGTTCACCCACGTTCACAAACAGGCTGTCGTCGCCGATGGTCAACGGCTCCAGACCGGAAAGGCGACAGGCAACCGGCAGCTCGGGCAGCTTGCGCGGCGGCAGCCCGTCCACGGCGCGGCTCATGGCGGCGATGTGCTCCGGCGTGGTGCCGCAGCAGCCGCCGACGATGTTCAGGAAGCCTGACTCGGCCCACTCGCGGATTTGCGCCGCCATGGTGTCAGCATCCAGATCGTACTCGCCAAACGCGTTCGGCAGACCGGCGTTCGGATGCGCGGTAACGTAGCATTCGGCGATGCGCGAAAGCTCCTGCACGTACTGACGCAGTTCGTCTGGTCCCAGCGCGCAGTTCAGGCCGAAGGAGAGCGCGTCGGCGTGGCGCAGGGAGTTATAAAACGCTTCGGTTGTCTGGCCGGACAGGGTGCGGCCGGAGGCGTCGGTGATGGTGCCGGAGATCATAATCGGCAGGTCAACGCCCAGCGCCTCAAACTCCTCTTTCACCGCGTATATCGCGGCTTTGGCGTTGAGGGTATCGAACACCGTTTCAATCAGGATCAGGTCGGAGCCACCTTCCACCAGCGCTTTGGTCGATTCACGATACGCCGTAACCAGCTGGTCAAAGGTGATATTACGAAACGCTGGATCGTTGACGTCCGGTGAAATCGACGCGGTGCGGTTGGTCGGGCCCAGCACCCCGGCAACGTAGCGCGGCTTGTCCGGCGTGCGGGCCGTCCACTCGTCGGCACAGGCGCGGGCGAGCCTGGCCGCCTCATAGTTGATCTCCGCCGACAGGGATTCCATCTGGTAATCCGCCATGGCGATGGTTGTCGAGTTGAAGGTGTTGGTTTCAACGATATCCGCACCCGCTTCAAAGTAGGCGCTGTGGATATCCCTGATGACGGACGGTTTGCTCAACACCAGCAGGTCATTGTTTCCTTTCAGGTCGCAGGGCCAGTCGGCGAAGCGCTCGCCGCGGAAATCGTCTTCGCTCAGACGATAGCTCTGGATCATGGTGCCCATGCCGCCGTCCAGCACCAGAATTCGTTCATTTAACTGCGCACGCAGTTGCTCTACTTTGCTGCTCACACTTGCTCCCGACAACGCTCAACAAGGCCAAAAGGCTGCGTTCCATACTGGCACAATCTCGCAGGGTGGAAAAGTCACGCCGCGGTAACATGAGACATGTTCACCATCACTCCTCCGATCAGTCAGGAAAGCGGTTGCAAATTCACCAAATAAAACGAAAATGATTTCCACGATACAGAAAAAGGAGATCGTCATGGTCGCGACCGTTCCCGCCAAACGCGGCAGAAAACCTGCCGCCACCGCCGCAGCACAACCCGGCGGACAGGTTCAATCCCTGACGCGCGGTCTGAAGCTGCTGGAGTGGATAGCCGAGTCGCACGGTAGCGTGGCCCTGACGGAGCTGGCCCAGCAGGCTGGCCTGCCGAACTCCACCACGCACCGCCTGCTGACCACCATGCAGCAGTTGGGTTTTGTCCGCCAGGTCGGCGAGCTGGGGCACTGGGCGGTGGGCGCGCATGCGTTTATCGTGGGCAGCAGCTTCCTGCAGAGCCGTAACCTGCTGGCGATTGTGCACCCGATCCTGCGCAAGCTGATGGAGGAGTCCGGCGAGACGGTGAACCTTGCGGTGCTCGACCAGAGCGACCACCAGGCGATTATCATCGACCAGGTGCAGTGCACGCAGCTGATGCGCATGTCCGCGCCGATTGGCGGCAAGCTGCCGATGCACGCATCCGGGGCGGGGAAAGCGTTTCTCTCGCAGCTGAGCGAAGAGCAGGTGACCGGGCTGCTGCACCGAAAAGGGCTGCACGCCTATACCCACGCCACGCTGGTGTCGCCGGTGCATCTGAAAGAAGATCTGGCGTTGACCCGCAAGCGCGGCTATTCGTTTGATGACGAGGAACATGCGCTGGGGCTGCGCTGCCTCGCGTCCTGTATTTTCGACGAACATCGCGAGCCGTTTGCTGCGATCTCCATCTCTGGCCCCATCTCACGTATGACCGACGACCGGGTGACCGAGCTGGGCGCGCTGGTGATTAAGGCCGCGAAAGAGGTGACGCTGGCGTATGGTGGGATTCGTTAAACCGCACACAAAACCGCTGCTTGCGGCGGTAAGCGTACACATCCTCCACGTGCCCATTTTTGATCCGCGTTTGTAGCCCGCGCCAGTAGCTGGCGTGGAACAGATCTTCATGCATTTCTTCAAATAACGGCCCGATGCGTGGGTCCGCACACAGCCAGTGGCGAAACTCCTCGGGAAACACATCGCCCGGCGAAACGCTGTACCACGGCTCGCTGGAGAGCTCATCCTCCGGGTAACGGGGCGGCGGGATATCGCGAAAGTTCACCTCGGTCATGTAGCAAATTTCATCGTAATCGTAGAACACCACCCGCCCGTGACGGGTGACGCCGAAGTTTTTAAACAGCATATCGCCCGGGAAGATATTGGCGGCGGCGAGCTGGCGGATGGCGTTGCCGTACTCTTCGATGGCATCACGCAATGCCTGGCCCTCTGACTGTTCCAGCCAGATATTGAGCGGCACCATACGGCGCTCAATGTAGAGATGGCTAATCGCTATTTTATCGCCCAGATCGGTGATTTTCGTCGGCGCTTCCTGCATTAACAGCGACATAAGCGCCGGATCGATCTGCTGCTTATCCAGCACAAAGTTTTCAAACTCCTGGGTATCGGCCATTCGCCCGACGCGATCGTGCTCTTTTACCAACTGATAGCAGGCGCGGACGTGCGCGGCGGTCATCTCTTTCTGCGGGGCGAATTTGTCTTTTATCACCTTAAAGACCCGGTCGAAGCCCGGCAGCGTGAAGACCAGCATCACCATACCGCGGATACCTGGCGCTTCGATAAACTGCTCATCCGCCGCGGTGACATAGCGCAGATACTCCCGATAACTTTCCGTTTTGGCATGCTTCTGACAGCCAATCGCCATATACAGCTCGGCGGTGGTTTTGCCCGGCAGGATCTCGCGCAGCCACTCCACCAGGGCGGCAGGCAGCGGGGCGTAAACCATGAAATAGGAGCGGGCGAAGCCAAATACGATGCTGGCCTCGGCGCTGGTGGTCAGGCAGGTATCGACAAACAGTTCGCCGTCGTCGGTACGGTGAATGGGCAACAGAAACGGCACAATGGCCGTCGGCGTAACCAGTTTGCCCACCAGCCAGGCGGCCTTATTCCGGTAGAACAGCTCGTTGGCCACCTGCAAATGGCTGCGGCTGAGCACCTCCTCGCCGTAGGTTTCACGAAGATGCGCATGAATATAGCCGATATCCCGCAGCTTGTTCTCCCACGGAAGGCGCAGCGGCAAATCCGTTAAGATGCGATGCAGGAGCTTTTCCCACCCGCGATCGGGAAAGAAATCTTTCGCCAGCGGACGCGGAATGGTACGGAAGCGGCGCTCAGGCTGGGAGCTGAAGATAAATAACCGCTCAGGAGATAATGAGCGGTGGTCAAATAACCGGCAATAGACGGAGTTGAAAAAGCTCTCCGCAATCTCGAAGCGAGGGTAGTCGGGTAACAGATGGGTGTAATGCTCTTTCACGCGCAGTAAAAATGCCGCGTCCGGGCTTTTACCGTCGGTAATACAGCGCAGCTGCTCCACCACCAGACCCACATGGTGGTCATAGAGATGAATACGCTGCTTCATGGCCTGCTGAACCGCATGCCAGTCTGCATGTTCGAAGCGCTGCTGCGCGCCGGAGGTCACTTCCAGAAAACGGCCATACTGGGCATCAAAGCCCTGCAGTATGGTTTGGGCAATCAGCAATTCCAGGCCACGCGACATATATTCCCCCCTCACCACGTCCCTCTCCCCGGAGGGGAGAGGGGGAAAAGTTTAGAACTGTGCTTCTTCGGTTGACCCCGTTAAGGCGGTAACGGATGAGGCGCCTCCCTGGATGATGGTCGTCACGTTATCAAAGTAGCCCGTACCCACTTCCTGCTGGTGAGAAACAAAGGTATAGCCGTCTTTACCAGCGGCAAACTCCGGCTGCTGCACCTTCTCAACGTAGTGCTTCATGCCCTCCCCCTGCGCGTAAGCGTGCGCCAGGTCGAACATGTTGAACCACATGCTGTGGATGCCTGCCAGGGTGATGAACTGGTACTTGTAGCCCATATCCGACAGCTGCTGCTGGAAGCTGGCGATGGTTTTGTCATCCAGCTTTTTCTGCCAGTTGAAGGACGGCGAACAGTTGTAGGCCAGCAGTTTGCCCGGGTATTTCGCATGAATCGCATCGGCAAAGCGCTTCGCCAGCGCCAGATCCGGCGTGGACGTTTCACACCAGACCAGGTCGGCGTAAGGGGCATAGGCCAGGCCGCGGCTGATGGCCTGTTCGATACCGGCATGCGTGCGATAGAACCCCTCGCTGGTGCGCTCGCCGGTAATAAATTCGCTATCGTACGGATCGCAGTCAGAGGTGATCAGGTCTGCCGCATCCGCATCGGTACGGGCAATCACCAGCGTCGGCACGCCGAGCACGTCAGCAGCGAGACGCGCGGCAACCAGCTTCTGAATCGCTTCCTGGGTCGGGACGAGAACTTTTCCGCCCATATGCCCGCACTTCTTCACCGACGCCAGCTGGTCTTCGAAGTGAACGGCCGCTGCACCGGCCTCAATCATCGATTTCATCAGTTCGAAGGCGTTCAGCACGCCGCCGAAGCCCGCTTCCGCATCCGCCACGATCGGCAGGAAGTAATCAATAAAACGCGGATCGTTGGGCTCAATGCCTGCGGCCCACTGGATCTGATCCGCGCGGCGGAAGGTATTGTTGATCCGATCCACCACCGACGGTACCGAGTTGGCCGGATAAAGAGATTGATCCGGATACATGCTGGAGGCCAGGTTGGCGTCCGCCGCGACCTGCCAGCCGGAAAGGTAAATGGCTTCTATGCCGGCCTTCGCCTGCTGCAATGCCTGACCGCCGGTCAGAGCACCGAGGCTGTTGATATAACCCTTTTTGGAGCCACCGTGCAGCAGCTTCCACATTTTCGCCGCACCGTTCTGTGCCAGCGTGCATTCCGGGTTGACCGAGCCGCGTAATTTCACCACGTCCTCCGCGCTGTAAGGACGGCGGATGCCTTCCCAGCGCGGTTGAGTCCACTCTTTCTTTAATTCTTCGATTTGTTGGGTACGGGTTTTCATGTGCAGATGCTCCATATTGTTATGTGGTGAGTTACGCCAGGAAGCGGTAGCCCGGCAGGGTCAGGAAGTCGATTAAGTCATCTGATGTGGTGATTTGCTCCATCAGGCGCGCTGCGTCGTCAAAGCGTCCGCTGCTGAAGCGGTGTTCGCCCAGCTCGTCCTGGATGACCCGCATCTCTTCGGCCAGCATCTGACGGAACAGGGCTTTGGTGACCGGCTTGCCGTTGCTGAGCGTTTTTTGATGGTGGATCCACTGCCAGATAGAGGTGCGCGAAATTTCCGCCGTGGCAGCATCTTCCATCAGGCCGTAGATAGGCACGCAGCCGTTGCCGGAGATCCACGCTTCGATGTACTGGACCGCGACGCGAATATTGGCACGCATCCCCTCTTCCGTTCGCTCGCCCGCGCACGGTGCCAGCAGCTGTTCTTCAGCCGTTGGGGCATCTTCTTCGCGCGTGACAAACAGCTGATTTTTGTTATCGCCGAGTACGCGATTGAAGACCTCCATCGCCGTATCGGCCAGGCCCGGATGGGCAATCCACGTGCCGTCGTGACCGTTACGGGCTTCCAGCTCTTTATCGGCTTTCACCTTGTTGAGCACCTGATTATTGCGCTCCGCGTCTTTGCTCGGAATAAAGGCCGCCATGCCGCCCATCGCAAAGGCACCGCGCTTGTGGCAGGTTTTAATCAGCAGACGCGAATAGGCGCTCAGGAAGGGTTTATCCATGGTCACGACCTGGCGGTCCGGCAGTACGCGATCGGGATAGTTTTTCAGGGTTTTGATGTAGCTGAAAATATAGTCCCAGCGTCCGCAGTTCAGGCCGACAATGTGGTCGCGCAGGGCATGCAGAATTTCATTCATCTGGAACACGGCGGGCAGCGTTTCAATCAGCAGCGTGGCCTTGATCGTGCCGCGCGGCAGGTTGAAGCGATCTTCCGCGTAGCTAAATACTTCGCTCCACCAGGCGGCTTCCTGCCAGGCCTGCGTTTTTGGCAGATAGAAATAGGGACCGCTACCTTTTGCCAGCAGGTTTTTGTAGTTATGGAAGAAATAAAGTGCGAAATCAAACAGGCTGCCCGGAATGGCTTCTCCACGCCATGTGACATGTTTTTCAGGGAGGTGCAGACCTCGTACGCGACAGATCAGCACCGCCGGATTCGGTTTGAGCTGGTAGATTTTCCCGGCTTCGTTGGTGTAGCTGATGGTGCCGTTGACGGCATCGCGCAGGTTGATCTGCCCGTCGATAACTTTGTTCCAGTCCGGGGCCAGCGAATCTTCAAAATCGGCCATAAAGACTTTAACGTTGGCGTTCATGGCGTTGATCACCATTTTGCGCTCTACCGGACCAGTGATCTCAACGCGACGATCCTGTAAATCTTCAGGAATGCCGCGGATTTTCCACTCACCACGACGAATGGAAGCAGTTTCCGAAATAAATCCTGGCAACTTGCCGTTATCGATTTCCTGCTGTTGGTGAATGCGTGCCGCCAGCAGCTTATTGCGCTGCGGCGTAAAGCGGGTCACCAGCTCAGTCAGAAACTCTACCGCTTCGGCCGTCAAAACCTGCTGTTCTTGCTCACCATTCGGCTGGGTAAAGGTCAATTCATCGACCGTGGTTGCCTGTTGAGTCATCGTTCTGCTCCTCATCAAAGATCCAAAATCACGCCCCCAATGCGAACGAAAGATCGTTGTGTAGTTTTCGCTCAGCAGAATTAAGACTATCTATAATTTTTCCAAAATCAAAAACAATTTCCATTTTAATTTTAATTACAACGCAACATGATGATTAATATGGAGTTAAAGTTTCCTGGCATGTTGAACGGGATTTCGGAAATAAAAAAGGCACCCGAAGGTGCCTGATCTGAATAGCTGAAACGCTTTAGGATCGTTTAATGCAGACGATTACTCCAGCGTCGGATTCATGTGGCGAAGATCGTACGGCGTAATCTGGTAGACGTAATAGTTGAGCCAGTTAGTGAACAGCAGATTTCCGTGGCTGCGCCAGGTGGCCCTTGGTTTGTTTTGCGGATCGTTTTTCGGGAAATAGTTGTACGGGATATCCGGATTAAGACCCGCTTCGACATCACGGAAATACTCTGATGCGAGAGTATCGGGATCATACTCAGGATGGCCGGTAACGAACGCGATACGTTTGTCTTTACTGGCAAACAGGTAGGCATCCCCGTCTTCCGTTTCGGCCAGGATCTCCAGATCGGTGTAATCACGAATCAGCTGGGCCGGAAAATCGGCGTAGCGGGAATGCGGGGCCAGGAAGGTGTCATCAAAACCACGCGTCAGCAGCGCGTGTGGATGAAGAATGTGGTGTTCGTATACGCCGGAGAGCTTTTGAGTGCGGGTTTGCTTGGGAATACCGTAGAGAATGTTGAGTGCGGCCTGTACCGCCCAGCAGACAAACAGCGTTGACGTGACGTGATCTTTTGCCCACTCCAGCACCTGTTTGATCTGCGGCCAGTAAGCAACATCGTTAAATTCAACCAGACCGAGCGGCGCGCCTGTCACAATCAGTCCGTCGAAGTTTTCCCCCCGAATATCTTCGAAGTTACAGTAGAAGTTATTCAAATGCTCAGAGGGCGTGTTACGTGACTCGCGGGCATCAATACGCAGCAGTTGAATATCGACCTGCAGCGGGGAGTTCGACAGCAGACGCAGAAACTGATTCTCCGTCTCAATCTTTTTCGGCATCAGGTTGAGGATGAGAACCTTCAGCGGGCGAATTTCCTGACCTGTCGCGCGTGAAGCCGTCATCACGAAGACGTTCTCTTCACGTAAGAAATTGACGGCTGGTAGCTCGTCCTGCACCCGAATCGGCATAACCTTACTTCCTCACAATATACGTATAAACGTTTAGACATCCAGACAGCTAACGATACTCAGAAATGATATGAATGTCGAGCCTGCAAGTCGAAGGTGAGAAAGTTTCAGGGAGAGGGAGAAAAACAAAAGCAAAAAACCCCGCACCTTACGGTGCGGGGTTCTTCTTGATTGATGCCTGGCAGTTCCCTACTCTCACATGGGGAGACCCCACACTACCATCGGCGCTACGGCGTTTCACTTCTGAGTTCGG
>NZ_JADBQZ010000015.1:0-141277 GCF_014896175.1 Enterobacter cloacae complex sp. I3 | reverse complement strand
GCACAACTATTTCCATGTACAACTTTCTTATCAAATAACAACATTAAAAATCTGCAATCTTCACAAATTAATATTGATTTTTACATCTTGTTACATGATTAACACTTGCTTTAAAATTCGTAAAAGCTAGATTGAAATTAGATGTACGAAATTGGTTTTATATTTACCTCCCTGTGGAGGTTATGTTCTGATTCTACACACAGCAGTGCAACATCTGTCAGTACTTCTGGTGCCCTCTTCTTTACAGAGAGGGCGGCTGTCAGATGCCAAAAATAAGTGGGGTTTCATCATGTATAATGAAGTCCATAGTTTACATGGTCATACATTACTGTTGATCACAAAACCTTCTCTGCAAGCGACAGCTTTATTACAACATTTAAAGCAATCTCTATCACTGAACGGGAAATTGCATAATATTCAACGTTCTTTTGATGATATTGCGCCTGGCAGCATCATTCTGTTTGATATGATGGAAGCCGATAAAAAGCTTATCCATTACTGGCAAGATAACTTAAGCAGGAAAAACAATAATATCCGCGTGTTATTATTGAATACGCCTGATGAATATCCTTTCAGAGATATTGAAAGCTGGCCGCATATCAATGGCGTGTTCTACGTCACTGAAGAAGAAGTTCGGGTGGTAGATGGTCTGCAAGGCATATTGCGCGGCGAATGCTATTTCTCGCAAAAGCTGGCCAGCTACCTCATCACGCACTCCGGAAACTACCGCTATAACAGTTCGGAATCAGCGCTGCTCACCCACCGTGAGAAAGAGATCCTGAACAAATTACGCATTGGTGCTTCAAATATTGAAATCGCCCGTTCGTTATTTATCAGCGAAAATACGGTAAAGACGCACCTTTATAATCTTTTCAAGAAGATAGCTGTTAAAAACCGAACTCAGGCGGTTTCATGGGCAAACGATAACCTCAGGCGTTAATCACATGAAGCGCACGTTGAGTTGGATCGCCGCAGCGAGTCTCCTGCTCGCTGCTGGGAACCTGCAGGCCGTTGAGGTCGAAGTTCCCGGATTGTTAACTGACCACACTGTCTCATCGATTGGGCACAGTTTTTACCGGGCCTTCAGCGATAAATGGGACAGTCCTTACACGGGTAATTTAACAATCAACGAGCGGCCCAGTGCACGTTGGGGAAGCTGGATAACCATAACGGCCAATCAGGACGTTATTTATCAAACGTTTTTATTCCCCTCGAAAACAGACTTCGAAAAAAACGTAGCCTTAGCACTGGCTCAAACTGAAGACGCTATTAATCGCCTGCAAATAGATAAAGCCCTATTAAGCACCAGCGATTTAGCAAAAGATGAG
Organism: Enterobacter cloacae complex sp. I3; assembly: GCF_014896175.1. NCBI lineage: Bacteria > Pseudomonadati > Pseudomonadota > Gammaproteobacteria > Enterobacterales > Enterobacteriaceae > Enterobacter > Enterobacter cloacae complex sp. I3. The sequence goes on along the minus strand of NZ_JADBQZ010000015.1, from coordinate 139,949 downwards.
TTCTAGCGAACCGATATGCGGAGGCTGTCATGCGTATTGCATATGCAGTTGTTTCGATCATGCTTATTGCTCCCCTGAGCTGGGCCGGAAATATGACCTTCCAGTTCCGTAACCCTAACTTTGGCGGTAACCCCAACAACGGTGCCTTTCTGCTGAATCAAGCTCAGGCACAAAACTCCTATAAAGATCCGAGCTTTCAGGATTTTACCGTTGATACCCCTTCCGCACTGGATAACTTCACCCAGGCTATCCAGTCGCAGATTTTAGGGGGATTGCTGACCAACATTAATACCGGCAAACCCGGCCGAATGATGACCAACGACTTTATCGTCGACATCGCCAACAGGGACGGACAGCTCCAGTTGAATGTGACCGATCGTAAAACCGGAAAAACTTCCACCATAGAGGTTTCCGGCCTGCAAAATAATTCAACTGACTTTTAAACAATAGCTAAATAAGGACAACGACCATGCAGCGCTTCCTGATATTTGTTGCAGTGTGCTTATTGAGCGGTTGTTTAACTGCTCCGCCTAAAGAAGCTGCAAAACCCACATTAATGCCGCGGGCCCAAAGTTACCGTGATTTAACCCATTTGCCTTCGCCAACGGGCAAGATATTTGTCTCGGTATACAACATTCAGGATGAAACCGGACAATTTAAGCCTTATCCGGCAAGTAACTTCTCCACCGCGGTGCCGCAAAGCGCCACCGCCATGCTGGTGACTGCACTTAAAGATTCGCACTGGTTTATTCCGCTGGAACGCCAGGGGCTTCAGAACCTGTTAAATGAACGAAAAATCATTCGTGCCGCGCAGGAGAATGGCACCGTTGCGGACAATAACCGGATGCCTCTGCAGTCTCTGGCCGCCGCAAACGTGATGATTGAAGGGTCGATTATCGGTTACGAGAGCAACGTGAAATCGGGTGGCGTGGGCGCGCGCTACTTCGGTATCGGCGCAGATACCCAGTACCAGCTCGACCAAATTGCGGTTAACCTGCGCGTCGTGAACGTCAGTACCGGTGAAGTGCTCTCTTCGGTCAACACCAGCAAAACGATTTTGTCTTATGAAGTTCAGGCTGGGGTATTCCGCTTCATCGATTACCAGCGCCTGCTGGAGGGAGAAATTGGCTACACCTCTAACGAACCGGTCATGATGTGTCTGATGTCAGCCATTGAAACCGGTGTGATCTTCTTAATCAACGATGGTATCGATCGCGGGCTGTGGGATCTGCAAAACAAAGCGGAGGTGCAGAACCCGATCCTGGTGAAATACCGTGATATGTCGGTGCCTCCGGAATCCTGACGGGCAGCGCATAAAAAAGGCGAGATGATTATCTCGCCTTTTTTTTATTCACTCACCGCGGTGATGTTTTGCGTTTTTTCCCGTCGCGCCGCCAGCCAAAGACCGCTGTTCTTCATGGCGTAGCCAAACAGCAGCCCCAGCGCCAGGGAAGGAACCACCAGCTTCCAGTCCCCCTGCCCGGCAAAGGTTGCGCAGGCCCCCATAAAGGTTCCCGGCACAAACGACAGCAGCAGATGCTTCGCCTGGATGCACATCAGGAAGGCGACGACACCCGTCATGACGTACCCCAGCATCTCCAGATGCGGCGCCAGCGCGCTGCCTTTCATGATGACCAGCGCCCAGATAACGCCGCTCATCAGCGTGCAGCCTGAGATAAAGAGCCCTTTCAGCCCGCCCTGAGGACAGGCGAAATAGGCCGTGCAGCCCAGGAAGCCAGCCCAGCTTAACAGACCGAAAGACACCGCTACCCATCCCCAAATACCGGAGAGGATGCCCGTCGTGATTGCAATACAAAGTAATATGTTCATGGCGCGCATCTTAGCAGAAGCGCGCCATAGAAATGCGATCAGAAGCACATTCCGTGCAAGTTGAAATGTATCGTTGCAGGATTTTTGTGATTTACATCACTCCTCGCTCTCTTCTTCCAGCTCGTCCCACATTGCTGCAATGGCGTCACGCGTCAGCGGGGCCAGCGTTCGCCAGAACGGAGAGGTGGCATGAGCTTCCACTTTACCCAGGAAGGTTCCCACCCACGGCAGCAGATACGTTTCGAAAAGAATCCCGATGGCTTCATTTTCATCGTCGCCAGCGTTGTCTTCGATCCAGGACGCGGCCAGCAGCAGCGTACCGATATGATCGGCTGGGGTATCGCTCAGCGGCATCCCGCGTTCTGAAAGGAATGCCCGCACTTCCGCTTCGGTCGCGCCTTCCTGCCAGGCGGAACGATACGGCGACACGCGGCACTCTTCGCCCACGAACAGAGCATTGTAGTCCGTTGAGATCTGCTGCATATCGCAGCTTTTCTGCAGGCGCTCCAGTAACTCATCCTGTTCCAGCGGCCAGTTCTGCGCCAGTTTACCTTCGCGAATCAGCGTAAACAGCGGCACCAGCAGCGGGTCCTGCGGCTGGCGGTAATACAGGGAGCCCAGCACGCGGCAAAGGATGGAAAATTCATTCATTGTTTTATTCCGTTATTCAATTAAAGATCGGCAAATTCATCAATCGGCGCCATGCCGCGCGACTCGAGGAAATCAAGCATACGACGCGGCGTGACGTTCAGGATGCGTTCTTCCGGGAAATCCACATCCTGCAATATTTTCAGGCACTCGCTAAAATCCCCCAGCGTGAAGGCCGTGTGCGAATCAGAGCCCAGCGCCACCATGCCACCCGCATCACGCACGGCGGCAGCCACTTCGCGACAGTTGGCTTCACTGCCTTTACGCGAGTGCACGAACGAGGAGTTGTTAATCTCCAGCGCCACGCGGTGTTTCGCCGCGACCTGCGCCACGGCCTGAATATCAATCGGGTATTTCGGATTGCCCGGATGGCTGATGATGTGCACATTGCCGCTGGCAATAGTGGCAATCATCGCCGCGGTATTGGTCTCTTTATCCTGCGGCGGGAAAACCGGCTCATGGAAACCGGCAAGGATCAGATCTAAGGAGGTCAGCATCGGGCCGGTACAGTCAATTTCCCCGTCGGTGTTTTTGATGTTCGCCTCAATGCCGCGCAGTATCCCAATGCCGTCCACCAGACGTGGCCAGATACGCATATTCACAAAATGCCAGTAGTGCGGCGCATCCGCCATATCCGGGCCGTGATCGGTTATCGCGAACAGCTTGATGCTCTTAAGCTTCGCCTGGGCAATATAATCATGGAGGTTGCTATACGCGTGGGTGCTGGCGACGGTGTGCATATGCAGGTCAACGGGATACATCTTTCTCTCCTCTGCGTTTTTTCCAAAGGATAGCAGTTATCAGCGGCGAATATTAGCAAAAACCCGGCGAACGCCGGGTTTCTCTCAGTAGCCGCGCTGTCGGTCGACCTGTCCGGTGACCGGGTTACCCTTCTCTATTTCACCGATCGTGTGCGAGATATAGGCCACTGCCTCGGCAGGTCGCGTCACGGCGGCAACGTGCGGAGTCATTGCCACGCGCGGGTGTCGCCACAGCGGGCTTTCCTCCGGCAGCGGCTCACGGCTGTAGACATCCAGCATGGCGCCTTTAAGCTTCCCGCTATCCAGCGCCTTCAGCAGATCCGGCTCGACCAGATGCACGCCGCGCGCCAGGTTCATCAGGTAGCTCTGGTCGTCCAGCTGGTTGAGCAGGCCTTCATTGATAATCCCCACCGTTTCCGCCGTATTGGGCAGCAGGTTAATCAGCACACGCGTGCCGTTCAGGAAGGCCGGAAGCTCATCCGTTCCGGCAAAGCTCTCAACGCCCGGATAGTCTTTACGGCTGCGGCTCCAGCAGCGCAGCGGGAAGCCCCACGGCGCGAGCGCTTCAGCCACTTTCGAACCCAGCACGCCTGCGCCGAGGATACCAACGGTAAACGCTTCGCGCGGATATTCAGGCAGCGGCTCCCAGCGGGATTGCTGCTTAAGCGCCTGATAGTCATCAAAGCGGCGGAACCAGTGCAGCACCTGGCTGACGGCATATTCCTGCATTTGCTGGCCCATACCGGTATCTTCCAGGCGGAACAGAGGAATATCTTCCGGCAGCATTTCAGGGTGTGCTTTCAGCTTGCTCAGAATGGAATCCACGCCGGCTCCGAGCGCGAACACGGCCTTCAGCTTACGGCCCTGGAGCATTTCTACCGGCGGATGCCAGACCAGCGCGTAGTCAGCATGTTCGTTATCGCCCCGCTTCCACTCACGAACGCGAGCGCCCGGCAGTGCCGCAGAAAGTGCCTTAATCCAGTAAGCCGTATCAAAAGTGGGGTGATAGAAGAGTATATCCATAGTCAATCCTGCCTTTTATTGCGCTGATTTATTTTGCTTTTTAACTGGATGGTCAGCATAGCAAATTTGTTGCGTGATCGTGTTGTTGATAAAAAAGACGCTTTCAGCACATTTAAGAATCATGTTGCCTGAAGTTTGTCTAAACGCGCTAAATTACTGAAAAAGTGGGTTGACGGCAGTTCGGCTTTTCCTTACATTAGCGCCCGTCCCAGCAACAACGGGATGACAATATGGTGAGGTGTCCGAGTGGCTGAAGGAGCACGCCTGGAAAGTGTGTATACGGCAACGTATCGGGGGTTCGAATCCCCCCCTCACCGCCATATTTGAAGAAGAGCTCGCATGAAAATGCGGGCTTTTTTTGCGCATATTGCACGCCTGTGGGGGGGATGAGAACCCCCGACCGGGGTTCGACAACTGGCGCAGCCAGTTGGACAGACTGAGAGCGAAGCGAACAGGCTGCCCGAAGGGCGAGCGAAGCGAGTCAATCCCCCCCTCACCGCCATATTTGAAGAAGAGCTCGCATGAAAATGCGGGCTTTTTTTGCGCATATTGCACGCCTGTGGGGGGGATGAGAACCCCCGACCGGGGTTCGACAACTGGCGCAGCCAGTTGGACAGACTGAGAGCGAAGCGAACAGGCTGCCCGAAGGGCGAGCGAAGCGAGTCAATCCCCCCCTCACCGCCATATTTTAAGAAGAGCTCGCATGAAAATGCGGGCTTTTTTTTCGCATATTGCACGCCTGTGGGGGGGATGAGAACCCCCGACCGGGGTTCGACAACTGGCGCAGCCAGTTGGACAGACTGAGAGCGAAGCGAACAGGCTGCCCGCAGGGCGAGCGAAGCGAGTCAATCCCCCCCGGTGCTATATTCAGCTCGGTACAGCCTGAGCGCCTCACCCTAACCCTCTCCCCAAAGCGGCGAGGGGATCGTTACTCCTCCACCATCCGCGCATACTCTTCAGTAAGAAAATCCACCAGCGTTCTGACGGACGGCAGCAAACCTCGCCTCGAAGGATAAACAGCGTGAATCACTTCCCGTCGGGGTTCCCATGCGTCCAGCACCCTTACCAGTTCCCCGGATGCCAGCTGATCCTTGACCATCAAAATCGGCAGCTGCACCACGCCCACCCCCGCCATCGCCGCTTCACGCAGCGCCAGCATGTCGGTGGTAATAAAGCGCGGCGTGTAATGAATCGCGGCTTTCGCTCCCTCCGGCCCGCTCAGCTCCCATCTGTGCAGCTGCTTTCCCACCCCCATGCTCAAACCCGGCCACTCGCTCAGCTCAGAGGGCACGGCAGGGTGACCCATCCGCTCAATCAGCGCAGGGCTCGCCACCAGGCAGTGTCCCCTGTCTGCCAGCACTCTTAACACCAGGTCGCTGTCATCAAACGGACGTGGACGAACGCGGATCGCCACGTCAATACCCTCGCCCACCAGATCGACCCGTCGGTTGGTGGCCTCAAGCTGAAGATTGATCCCCGGATAGCGCGCCATAAACCGTGCCAGCATGGGACCCACATGCACGTGCAGCAAGGTGACCGGACAGGTGATCCTGACCACGCCGCGTGGCTCGGCCTGCAACGCCGCCACCGCCTCTTCCGCAGCTTCGGCCTCTACCAGCATGGCTTTACAGTGCTGATAGAACGTCTGCCCCACTTCCGTCACCGTAAACTGCCGGGTGGTGCGCTGGATCAACCGCACGCCAAGGCGCTCTTCCAGCTGGGCAATCCGGCGGCTCAGTTTTGACTTGGGCTGATCGAGCGCCCGACCCGCCGCCGCAAATCCACCATGGTCCACCACCTTCACAAACCACGCGAAATCATTGAGATCCTGCATACGCCCTCATCGTTTCATATTCAGAACAGTGAATGTCATTTTCACTATCTACCGGGATATTAACCCTGAATATAAGCTAATTACATCAACAGAACATCAGGAGTACATCATGAAAAACGTAACAGGCGTTTATACCGCACCTCGTCCGCACTGGGTCGGTGACGGTTTCCCGGTTCGTTCAATGTTTTCTTACCAGACGCACGGCGAGCCGCTGAGCCCGTTTCTGCTGCTGGACTATGCCGGACCGTACACCTTCCCGGCGGACGGCGCGAAACGCGGCGTGGGCGAGCATCCTCATCGCGGCTTTGAAACGGTGACCATCGTTTACGCCGGCGAAGTGGAGCATCGCGACTCCACCGGCAGAGGCGGCGTTATTGGCCCCGGCGACGTGCAGTGGATGACGGCGGGCGCAGGCATCCTGCACGAGGAGTTCCACTCCAGCGCCTTCGCGCAGAAAGGCGGTGAACTAAAAATGATGCAGCTGTGGGTCAACCTGCCCGCCAAAGACAAAATGGCGACGCCCGGCTACCAGAGCATCACCAAAGCGGATATCCCGGTGGTCACGCTGCCGGATAACAGCGGCACGCTGCGGGTCATCGCCGGTCGCCTTGAGGACGTGACGGGCCCGGCCCATACCTTCTCACCGCTGAACGTCTGGGACATCGCGCTTAACCAGGGCAGCCATCTGACGCTCAACCAGCCCGAAGGCTGGAGCACGGCGCTGGTGGTACTTGAGGGCAGCGTAACGGTGAACGGCACCACGCCAGCGGGTGAAGCGCAGCTGGTTGTGCTAAGTCAGAGCGGTGAAAAGCTGCATCTGGAAGCGAACAGCGACGCGAAATTGCTGCTGATGGCCGGTGAGCCGCTGAATGAACCGATTGTGGGCTACGGCCCGTTTGTGATGAACAGTAAAACCGAGATCGCGGAAGCCATTCGTGATTTCAACTCCGGCCGCTTTGGCCAGATCTGAACGTAATTAAGGAGCGCAATATGTCTACCCCTGCAAACTTCAACGGTGAACGTCCCGTCATTGACGTAAATGATGCCGTCATGCTGCTTATCGACCACCAGAGCGGCCTGTTCCAGACCGTCGGCGACATGCCCATGCCGGAGCTGCGCGCCCGTGCGGCGGCGCTGGCAAAGATCGCCACGCTGGCGAAGATCCCGGTGATCACCACCGCCTCCGTTCCACAGGGACCGAACGGCCCGCTTATCCCGGAGATCCACGCCAACGCGCCGCATGCGCAGTATGTGGCCCGCAAAGGTGAGATCAACGCCTGGGATAACCCGGAATTCGTGGCGGCGGTAAAAGCTACCGGTCGCAAGACGTTAATTATTGCAGGTACGATCACCAGCGTCTGCATGGCCTTCCCGTCCATCAGCGCGGTAGCGGACGGATATAAAGTGTTTGCAGTGATTGATGCCTCCGGCACCTACAGCAAAATGGCGCAGGAGATCACCCTGGCCCGCGTGGTCCAGGCAGGCGTGGTGCCGATGGATACCGCCGCTGTGGCCTCTGAGATCCAGCGAACCTGGAACCGTAAAGATGCGGCTGAATGGGCTGAGGTATACACCCACATCTTCCCGGCCTACCAGCTGCTGATCGAAAGCTACGGCAAAGCGCAGGAGGTGGTGAAAAACAGCGAAGTGCTCGATTCGCAGCGTTAATCCTGCGCTGTACGACATAAGCTGATTAAGGCTTAACCGAACAAGCACGAATGCAGAAAATCTGCTTGACCGCTTTCGCGCAACTCCCTATAGTAGCGCCCCGTTGCCCCCCAAGCGGTCAGGCAGCAAAACAATATGGTGAGGTGTCCGAGTGGCTGAAGGAGCACGCCTGGAAAGTGTGTATACGGCAACGTATCGGGGGTTCGAATCCCCCCCTCACCGCCATATTTTAAGAAGAGCTCGCATGAAAATGCGGGCTTTTTTTTCGCATATTGCACGCCTGTGGGGGGATGAGAACCCCCGACCGGGGTTCGACAACTGGCGCAGCCAGTTGGACAGACTGTGAGCAAAGCGAACAGGCTGCCCGTAGGGCGAGCGAAGCGAGTCAATCCCCCCCGGTGCTATATTCAGCTCGGTGCGGCCTGAGACCCTCACCCTAACCCTCTCCCCAGGGGAGAGGGAATAAATTGCACATAAAACAAAGCCCGGTTTCCCGGGCCTTGAACACAACAGCACACTCAGTAATACGCTTGCAGCGTGCGCTGACAGAGCGCCGAGCGCACGCAGTCCTCTTTGGTGAAACGAACCACCCCAATCATCTCATCTTCCTCAAAACGTGACATGGCGTCGCTGAGGCCGGACTTCACGCCCGACGGCAGGTCACACTGGGTAATATCGCCGTTGACGATAACCGTCACGTTCTCCCCGAGGCGCGTTAAAAACATCTTCATTTGCGCAGCGGTCACGTTCTGAGCCTCGTCGAGAATAACGACCGCATTTTCAAATGTACGTCCGCGCATATAGGCGAACGGCGCGATTTCCACCTTGCCAATCTCTGGTCGCAGGCAGTACTGCATAAAGGATGCACCCAGTCGCTTCACCAGCACGTCATAGACGGGCCTGAAGTACGGAGCAAACTTCTCCGAAATATCGCCGGGCAGGAAGCCGAGATCTTCATCAGCTTGCAGTACAGGACGGGTAACAATAATGCGCTCCACGTCCTTATGGATCAGCGCTTCCGCTGCTTTGGCTGCACTGATCCAGGTTTTCCCGCATCCGGCTTCACCGGTTGCAAAGATGAGCTGTTTACTCTCGATAGCATTCAGGTAGTGCGCCTGAGCCTCATTGCGCGCCACAATTGGAGAATTATCACGGCTGTCTCTGGCCATGCCAATTGCTTCTACGCCACTCATCTGCACAAGCGAGGTGACCGATTCTTCTTCACGTTGTTTATGGCTACGTGAGTCCCGTCTCAGCACACGTTTTGCTTCGCGACGAGCTTTGATCACTGCTTTTTGTCTTCCCATGGATAGCACCTTGAGTTGTTGGTATTCATCACACGCGCCAGCTTCGGCACGATTATGCGCACGAACATCAGAGGGTTGGCTTCCTTGTAAGCCATTGCTTGCTTTATCAGATGACGATACAGAACGGCTACGCGCACCGGTCTGCACGTCGGTCGAATCAGATTCTTGAGGTGTGGGGGAGAATTTAGTGGTGAGGAAATCGCTGCCGGAGTCTGAGCCTCCGCGCCGGGTGCTGCGGTTGTTATGTTTACCTTGTCCGGTACAGGACGCAACCATTCGCGATCTCCATAGTGATTCAGCATCACTGCCGGGAACTACCGCTGTCTTATCTTAAGTACATCAGGAGTTATCATAAGTGCAACATTTATTTTACCTGAATGCAACTTTTAAGACTGTTCCTGCAGCGGAATCAGTCTTATATATGAATATTACAGAAATATAACAATAAGATAGTCATATGAAAAAATAATGTCCCCGCGAACTATCGCAGGGACAATTATCAGGCTTCCATCAGACCTTGTGCGAGATACGCGCCAGCATCGCGCGCGCCGGGCAGGGCAAAGAAATAGCCGCCGCCGATGGGCTTAATGTACTCTTCCAGCGCTTCGCCGTTTAACCGCTTCTGCACGGTCAGGAAGCCTTTCTCCAGATCGTGCTGATAGCAGACGAACAGTAGCCCCATATCAAGCTGGCCGGAATTGGTCACGCCCAGCGAATAGCTGTAGCCACGGCGCATCATCAGGCTGGACTGCGTCTCTTTGGTGCGCGGGTTGGCAAGGCGAATATGGCTGTCGAGCGCGATAACGTCGCCATCCGGGTCGTTCGCGTAGTCCGGCACATCATGCTCGTGCTTCATGCCCAGCGGCGCCCCGCTCTGCTTGTCGCGGCCAAAAATCGTCTGCTGCTCTTTCAACGGCGTGCGGTCCCAGAACTCCACGTGGAACTGAATAATACGCACAGCCTGGTAGCTGCCGCCCACCGCCCATGCGGGTTCCCCCTGATCTGCCGTCACCCACACCACGTCTTTCATCAGCGCCGCATCGCTGCTGTCCGGGTTGGCCGTGCCGTCCTTAAAGCCCAGCAGGTTAACCGGCGTCTCTTTGCCTTTGCTGCGGGCGGCGTGGTCAGAGATAAACCCTTCCCGCTTCCAGCGCACGCTCAGCAGATCCGGCGTGTGCTTGATGATATCGCGCAGGGCGTGGATCACCGTGTCCTGGGTATTGGCACAAATCTGCAGGAGCAGATCGCCGTGGCACAGCGCCGCGTCGAGGGAGTCATTCGGGAAGCGCGTCATCTTCTGCAGCGCGTTCGGCTTCTGTTTTGCCAGGCCGTAGCGGCCGTCAAACAGCGACTCCCCTACCGACACGGTAATGGTCAGGTTATCCGGCGCGATAAACGCCCCGAGGATACCGGAATCCATCGGCGGCAGGCGCGGGTTCGGCGTATCCGGTGCCGGCCCGCCCGCGGTAAGAAACGCGATGCGCGCCGTCAGCAGGCGGAACAGACGCTCCAGATCCGCCTTATCGCTGGCCAGCGAATCAAAGGCCACCAGCATCATGGAAGCTTGCTGCGGCGTGAGAATACCCGCCTGGTGCGCGCCATAAAACGGCTGGGTCTCCATCCGGGCATCCGGCGAGAGCGTACCGGGCGCGCTCTGCGATTTCGCCGCATGCGCCACCGGGCAACCTCCTGCCAGGGCAAACGCGCCGCCCAGCGCCCCTACCCCTTTTAACAACCGACGTCGGGAAGGTTCCGCCACGTCGAATTCTTCGTGCTTGTTCATCGTGCTTAGTCCAGACCCAGTACGCCGCGCAGCAGGGAGAGATCTTCCGCCAGCGTCGTAATCGGGCCTTTCAGCGCGTTACGGTCGGCGTCGGTCAGCTTGTCGTAGGTTTCGAACCCGTCTTTGGTACGGTACTTGGCCAGGATGGTATCGACCTTTTTGAAGTTGGCATCCACTTTCGCCAGCAGTTCGCCGTTCTCTTTCTGAAGCTGAGGACGCAGCAGCTCGACAATCTTCTGCGCACCGTCGACGTTGGCCTGGAAGTCCCACAGGTCGGTGTGGCTGTAGCGATCTTCTTCACCGCTGATTTTGCTCGCGGCCACTTCTTCAATCAGACCGGCCGCGCCGCCCACCACCTTCGACGGCGGGAAGGCCAGCTCGCTGATGCGCTTTTGCAGCTCCAGCACGTCGGTGTTCAGCTGCCCGGCGTATTTCTCCATTCCTTTGGTGGAGTTATCGCCAAACAGGGCTTTTTCCAGACGGTGGAAGCCGGTGAATTTCGGATCGGCGGCCTTCTGCTCGTAGTCATCTTCGCGGGCATCAATGCTGCCGTCGAGGTCAGAGAACAGCTCGGCAATCGGCTCGATGCGCTCGTAGTGCTGACGGGTTGGCGCGTACAGGGATTTCGCTTTTTCGATATCGCCCGCTTTCACGGCGTCGGTGAAGGCTTTGGTACTCGTGACCAGGTCCGCCGTCTCTTTGGTGACGTAGGCTTTATAGGCGGTGATAGCGTCGCCCAGGCTCAGCAGGGCCGTGCCTTTGGCCGCGTCCGCCGTCGCTGCACCTTTGACGATCAGCTTGCCTTTAGGGTTGGTCAGCAGGCCGCAGGTCATGTCGTATTCACCCGGCTGCAGGTTGACGGTCATCTTCTGGCTGAAGCCCGGCGCGATGTTCTCGCGCTCTTCCACCACCATCACGCCTTTGAGGATCTCCCACTCCAGCGCCTTCTGGCTGTGGTTCTGAATGATAAACTGGGTTTTACCGCTGTTAACCGTGATGGTCATCGGCTCGCACTGCTTATCGTTAACGGTGACTTTTACCTGCGGAATATCCGCAGCCTGCGCAGCGAATGCAGAAGCGAACAGCGCGGCAATGCCTGCGCACAATGCACTACGACGAAACTGAATTGCCATGACTCTTCCCTTAAAAAGTATGTTGTAACTAAAACAATAATTACGGCGCAACGCGCGACGCCTGCGAACCGGTACGCGGCGGCATCGCGAACAGCACCAGCGCCGGAACCAGATAGATAAAGTACATCGCCACTTCGCTGACGCTCGGCGTTTCCTGGTAGCCGAAGATGCCTTCGAGCAGGGTGCCGGTCAGTGAATGGGTGGAGAGAACGTTGCTAAGATCGAACGCCACGTCCTGGAAGTGGTTCCACAGGCCCGCCTCGTGGAAGGCGCGGATCGCCCCTGCCGCCAGCCCCGCGGCCACCAGCAGAATGAACAGGCTGGTCCACTTAAAGAAGGCGCCCAGGTTGAGGCGAATGCCGCCCCAGTAGAGCAGAAAGCCCAGCACCACCGCCGTTGCCAGACCGAGCATAGCGCCCAGCGGCGGCCAGATGCCCACGTCCTGCTGGAATGCCGCCAGCAGGAAGAAAACCGATTCCAGACCCTCGCGCGCCACGGCGAAAAAGACCATCATGATCAGCGCCCAGCCGTGGTGATTCCCCTTCTGCAGGGCGTTATCCACCGCCTGCTCCAGCTGCACCTTCACGTTGCGGGAAACTTTGCGCATCCAGAAGACCATCCACGTCAGGATGAACACCGCAATCACGGCGACGATACCTTCAAACAGCTCCTGCTCTTTCTGCGGGAATTCGCCGGTGGTTTCATTGATGAGGATACCTAAGCCCAGGCAGAGCGCCGCGGCAAGGAATACGCCAACCCACATCACGCCAATCCAGCGCCCACGCTGGGTGCGCTTGAGATAGCTGGCGATAAGGCTGACAATCAGGGCCGCTTCAAGGCCTTCACGTAACATAATGAGAAATGGAACAAACATGCCGACACCTTAAATGTTTATCGCGGTCAACTGATGCAAAGAAAGGTAAATTCTTGTGATAGTGATTATCATTACGGCGAAAGGAAACACAAGCGAAATGTGTGGTGATTTGATGACGAGTTGTAAACTCAAAGCCTGTTAATAGTTGCCACCGTTACCGTTAAGTTTATAAGTTATAATTAAAATGCCCATTTACGGTTAACCAGTGCTGTGGCTAAATATCCGCCTCAAAAACCAACCGAAAATATTCCATGTTTAAGATTGTCCATTTCCTGCTGGCGCTGGTGATTATTCTTGCGCTTGCCTGGCTGGTGAGTTTCGACCGCCGAAAAATTCGCATTCGTTATGTTTTACAGCTGATTGTTATTGAAATTGCCCTGGCGTTCTTTTTCCTGCACGCCGAAAGCGGGCTATTCCTGATTAAATACGTTTCCGGCTTCTTTGAGTCACTGCTGAAATTTGCCTCGGAAGGGACGAATTTCGTCTTTGGCGGAATGGGAGAAAAAGGGCTGGCGTTTATTTTCCTCGGCGTGCTGTGTCCGATTATTTTTATTTCCGCACTGATTGGTATTCTCCAGCACTGGCGGATCCTGCCGATTTTTATTCGAATCATCGGAACGCTGCTGTCAAAACTGAACGGCATGGGCAAGCTGGAATCGTTCAACGCGGTGAGCTCGCTGATCCTCGGCCAGTCGGAAAACTTCATTGCCTATAAAGGCGTGCTGGGGGATCTCTCCTCGCGTCGTCTGTTCACCATGGCGGCCACGGCCATGTCGACGGTCTCCCTGTCGATTGTCGGTGCCTATATGACCATGCTCGACGCCAAATTTGTCGTTGCCGCGCTGATCCTGAACATGTTCAGCACCTTTATTATTCTCTCGGTCATTAACCCGGTGCGTCCGGAAGCCGAGCCGGATATCAAGCTGGAAAAACTGCACGAATCCCAGAGCTTCTTTGAAATGCTGGGCGAGTATATTCTGGCCGGTTTTAAGGTGGCGATGATTATTCTGGCGATGCTGATTGGCTTTATCGCCCTCATCAGCGCCGTTAACGCCCTCTTCTCCAGCGTATTCGGCATGAGCTTCCAGCAGATCCTGGGCTATGTGTTTTATCCGCTGGCGTGGCTTATCGGGATTCCGCTGAGCGATGCGTTAAACGCGGGCAGCATTATGGCAACCAAGCTGGTGGCGAATGAATTTGTGGCGATGATTGAGCTGCAAAAAATTGCTCATGAAATGTCACCGCGCGGGTTGGGTATTTTGTCCGTCTTCCTCGTCTCGTTTGCCAACTTCGCCTCCATCGGCATCGTCGCCGGGGCGATTAAGGGGCTGAACGAGCAGCAGGGCAACGTGGTGTCGCGGTTTGGTCTGCGCCTGGTATACGGTGCGACGCTGGTGAGCCTGCTTTCGGCGAGCTTTGCGGGATTAGTGCTGTAAATAGCTTTGCTACAAAACAACAACGGCGGGTTATCCCGCCGTTTTTTATTAAAACTGTACGCACACCGGCTGGTCGACCCGCATCACCGATTCCTGCGCGAAACGAGACTTATAGATCCCGCGCAATGCTTCGATGTTCTTCTCGCTCTGCGCATCTTTACCGTGGATAAGCATTAACGCTTTGCTGGATTCACGCGCCACTTTCCCGTCGTTCCCCAGCCACTGCCCGCGCGCATCAAACACCGTTAAGCCATCGCGAAAACGCGGCGTCACGTCCTGATCAACAAACTGCTGCCATTCGCTGCCGGTAATCTGCGCCCCTGCCGGGCGATTCAAGCCAAAATAGAGCGTGGTCTGCTGCATCTGGTTATCCGCTTTGCAGGTCTCTACCGCCGCACGCTGCGAGGGTGCGTTACAACCCGCCAGCATCAATAATGCCGCCGCCATTAACCCTGTTTTGATTGTCATGTGTCGCTATCCTCATTGTTATAAGCACATGGATATCACAGGAAAATACGGATTTTGGCAAGAAAAAAGCCGGGTGGCGCTTGCGCTTACCCGGCCTACGGTACTGCGTTAGAAAATTATTCTGCCTGAAGCTTAGTCGGCGGCGCAGTGTGGTAGTGCGCATCCGCTTCCGCAAAGCGCTTCTGCATAGAGGCAGACGGCGCTTTACCCAGCAGGCTGAACACCACAATACCGATGCTGCCGAAGATGAAGCCCGGAATGATTTCGTACAGGCCCAGCCACGCGAACTGCTTCCAGACGATGACGGTCACCGCACCGATGATCATCCCCGCCAGCGCGCCGTTGCGGGTCATGCGTGACCACATGACGGAGAACAGCACCACCGGCCCAAACGCGGCACCGAAGCCCGCCCACGCGTAGCTCACGAGACCCAGCACGCGGTTTTCCGGGTTGGCTGCCAGCGCAATGGCCACCAGCGCCACCACCAGCACCATAAAGCGCCCTACCCACACCAGCTCTTTCTGGCTCGCATTTTTACGCAGGAAGGCCTTGTAGAGGTCTTCGGTGATTGCACTGGAGCAAACCAGCAGCTGACAGCTCAGGGTGGACATCACCGCCGCCAGGATCGCGGAGAGCAAAATACCGGCAATCCACGGGTTAAACAGAATCTGCGCCAGCTCGATGAACACGCGCTCGGCGTTCTGGTTCACCGCGCCCGCCTGCGCCGGGTTATTGCTGAAGTAGGCGATACCGAAGAAGCCGACCGCACACGCGCCCGCCAGACACAGGATCATCCACGTCATACTGATGCGACGCGCGTGAACGATGGTGTGGTGAGAATCCGCCGCCATAAAGCGCGCCAGAATGTGCGGCTGACCGAAGTAGCCCAGGCCCCAGCCCATCAGGGAAACGATGGCAACGAAGTTCAGCCCTTTCAGCATATCGACGTTTTCAATGCTCTTCTGCTTGATAACTTCCAGCGATTCGCCAAAGCCGCCGACGGTGAAAATCACAATCACCGGGGTCAGGATCAGCGCGAAGATCATCAGGCTCGCCTGCACGGTGTCGGTCCAGCTTACTGCCAGGAACCCGCCCACGAAGGTATAGAGGATGGTTGCCGCGGCACCGGCCCACAGGGCGGTTTCATAGCTCATGCCGAAGGTGCTTTCGAACAGGCGCGCACCCGCCACGATGCCGGAGGCGCAGTAGATGGTGAAGAACAACAGGATCACCACCGCGGAGATAATGCGCAGAATGCGGCTGTTATCTTCAAAGCGTCCGGTGAAATAATCCGGCAGCGTCAGGGCGTTGTTGTTGGCTTCGGTGTGTACGCGCAGACGGCCTGCCACCAGCTTCCAGTTGATCCACGCGCCGACGGTCAGGCCGATGGCGATCCAGCTTTCGGAGATACCGGAGATGAAAATCGCGCCCGGCAGCCCCATCAGCAGCCAGCCGCTCATGTCGGATGCGCCCGCAGAGAGCGCGGTGACCATTGGGCCTAAGCTGCGCCCGCCAAGGATGTAGTCGTCAAAGTTTTTAGTGGAACGCCATGCCAAAAACCCTATCAGGATCATGCCAAAAATATAAACGAGAAATGTCACCAGCATCGGTGTGCTAATAGCCATTCAAATTCTCCAAAATGTCGAGCGACAACCGTCCGGGTTGCCTTGTTATGTCATCACCGGAACGTAGTGATGTGTGTATGTGTTTCCGTTGGGCGCGCTATCCTGCCGTATACGCTTCCCACTGACAAACGATTTAACACTGCATTTACATGAATTTCATCCTTGGTTTTATACGTCTTTCCTATAGGTTGCACTCGCTCACATTTATACGGGTTGCACCTTTGAAAAGTGTTAAGCACCGCATAAAAACAGGCTTCGCATGCAGAAGCTAGCGCTTTTTTCCAGCTAACTATTCGTTAACAATCCATTCATTTTCCAGCTTGCAAACCAGGTCACATTTAACACGGTTGCACAAAGTTGCAACATGGTGGATATTTCACGCTATCAACAGAACGCTATTACAGAACAACAGGAGTTTTGGCATGGGGATGACCACCATGGGGGTTAAGCTGGATGACGCGACCCGCGAACGGATTAAGACCGCAGCAACCCGCATTGATCGCACACCGCACTGGTTAATCAAGCAGGCGATTTTTAACTATCTGGAAAGGCTGGAGAGTGAAGACGGCCTGCCTGAGCTGCCTGCCCTGCTGGCGGGCGCAGCGAACGAAAGCGAAGACGCCGCGACGGCGGTGGAAGAGAACCACCAGCCGTTCCTCGAATTCGCCGAGCAGATCCTGCCGCAGTCCGTCAGCCGCGCCGCCATTACCGGGGCTTACCGCCGCGCCGAAACCGACGCCGTGCCAATGCTGCTGGAGCAGGCCCGCCTGCCGGAAGCCATTGCCGCCCAGGCGCACAGCCTGGCGTATCAGTTAGCCGACAAGCTGCGCAACCAGAAAACCGCCACCGGCCGCGCCGGGATGGTGCAGGGCCTGTTGCAGGAGTTCTCCCTCTCCTCACAGGAAGGCGTGGCGCTGATGTGCCTGGCGGAAGCGCTGCTGCGTATTCCGGATAAAGCTACCCGCGACGCGCTGATCCGCGACAAGATCAGCAACGGCAACTGGCACTCCCACATTGGCCGCAGCCCGTCGCTGTTCGTCAACGCCGCCACCTGGGGTCTGCTGTTTACCGGCAAGCTGGTCTCCACCCATAACGAAGCCAACCTGTCACGCTCTCTGAACCGCATTATCGGCAAGAGCGGCGAGCCGCTGATCCGCAAGGGCGTGGACATGGCGATGCGCCTGATGGGCGAGCAGTTCGTCACCGGGGAAACCATTGCCGAAGCGCTGGCGAACGCCCGCAAGCTTGAAGACAAAGGTTTCCGCTACTCCTACGACATGCTGGGTGAAGCGGCGCTCACCGCCGCCGACGCGCAGGCCTACATGGTCTCTTACCAGCAGGCGATCCACGCCATCGGTAAAGCGTCCAACGGTCGCGGTATTTATGAAGGCCCGGGCATCTCTATTAAGCTCTCCGCACTGCACCCGCGCTACAGCCGCGCGCAGTACGACCGGGTGATGGAAGAGCTCTATCCGCGCCTGAAGTCCCTGACCCTGCTGGCGCGCCAGTATGATATCGGCATCAACATCGACGCCGAAGAGGCTGACCGTCTGGAGATCTCCCTCGATCTGCTGGAAAAATTGTGCTTCGAGCCGGAACTGGCAGGCTGGAACGGGATTGGTTTCGTTATTCAGGCCTACCAGAAACGCTGTCCGTTCGTCATTGATTACCTGATTGACCTGGCCAGCCGCAGCCGTCGCCGCCTGATGATCCGCCTGGTGAAAGGCGCCTACTGGGACAGCGAAATCAAACGCGCCCAGATGGAAGGTCTGGAAGGCTATCCGGTTTATACCCGCAAGGTCTACACCGACGTCTCTTACCTCGCGTGCGCGAAAAAACTGCTCGGCGTGCCGAACCTGATTTATCCGCAGTTCGCGACCCACAACGCCCATACCCTGGCGGCGATCTACAGCCTGGCCGGGCAGAACTATTATCCGGGCCAGTACGAGTTCCAGTGCCTGCACGGCATGGGCGAACCGCTGTACGAGCAGGTCACCGGTAAAGTGGCGGACGGCAAGCTGAACCGCCCGTGCCGTATCTATGCCCCGGTGGGCACCCACGAAACCCTGCTGGCGTACCTGGTGCGTCGTCTGCTGGAGAACGGGGCGAACACCTCCTTCGTTAACCGCATCGCAGACACCACGCTGCCGCTCGACGAACTGGTGGCCGATCCGGTGCAGGCCGTTGAGAAGCTGGCGGCGCAGGAAGGCCAGATTGGTCTGCCGCATCCGAAAATTGCCCTGCCGCGCGAGCTGTACGGCGCGGGCCGCGTCAACTCGGCGGGCCTGGATCTGGCGAACGAACACCGTCTGGCGTCGCTCTCCTCTGCCCTGCTCAACAGCGCATTGCAGAAATGGCAGGCCAAACCGATCCTTGAGCAGTCCGTTGAGGACGGTGAAATGCAGCCGGTGATCAACCCGGCAGAGCCGAAGGACATCGTCGGCTACGCGCGTGAAGCAACCGAAGCGGAAGTGGAACAGGCGCTGGAGAGCGCGGTGAATAACGCGCCAATCTGGTTCGCCACCCCGCCGCAGGAGCGTGCCGCCATTCTGGAACGTGCCGCGGTGCTGATGGAAGATCAGATGCAGCAGCTCATCGGCATTCTGGTGCGTGAGGCGGGTAAAACCTTCAGCAACGCCATCGCCGAAGTGCGTGAGGCGGTCGACTTCCTGCACTACTACGCCGGTCAGGTGCGCGATGATTTCGACAACGAAACGCACCGTCCGCTCGGTCCGGTGGTCTGTATCAGCCCGTGGAACTTCCCGCTGGCGATCTTCACCGGCCAGATTGCCGCCGCCCTTGCCGCAGGCAACAGCGTGCTGGCGAAACCGGCAGAGCAAACCCCGCTGATTGCCGCCCAGGGCATCAACATTCTTCTGGAAGCAGGCGTTCCGGCGGGTGTGGTGCAACTGCTGCCAGGGCGTGGTGAAACGGTGGGCGCCAAACTCACCTCCGATAACCGCGTTCGCGGCGTGATGTTTACCGGTTCGACCGAAGTGGCCTCCCTGCTGCAACGCAACATCGCCACCCGTCTGGATGCGCAGGGTCGTCCTACCCCGCTTATCGCCGAAACCGGCGGCATGAACGCCATGATTGTTGACTCCTCCGCCCTCACCGAGCAGGTGGTTGTTGACGTGCTGGCCTCCGCCTTCGACAGCGCCGGTCAGCGCTGCTCCGCCCTGCGCGTGCTGTGCTTACAGGATGACGTGGCTGACCACACGCTGAAGATGCTGCGCGGCGCGATGGCGGAATGCCGCATGGGCAACCCGGGCCGTCTCACCACCGACATCGGGCCGGTGATCGACGCGGAAGCCAAAGCCAACATTGAAAACCATATTCAGACCATGCGCGCCAAAGGCCGTCCGGTGTTCCAGGCGGTGCGCGAGAACAGCGAAGATGCCCGCGAGTGGCAGACTGGCACCTTCGTGCCGCCTACGCTGATTGAGCTGGCAAGCTTCGACGAGCTGAAAAAAGAGGTCTTCGGCCCGGTGCTGCACGTGGTGCGTTACAACCGTAACAACCTCAACGAGCTGGTTGAGCAGATCAACGCCTCCGGCTACGGCCTGACGCTCGGCGTGCATACCCGTATCGACGAGACCATTGCACAGGTCACCGGCACGGCCAAAGTCGGCAACCTGTACGTCAACCGCAACATGGTTGGCGCGGTCGTGGGCGTGCAGCCGTTCGGCGGCGAAGGCCTCTCTGGTACGGGTCCGAAAGCGGGCGGCCCGCTCTACCTGTACCGCCTGCTGGCAAACCGTCCGGAAAATGCGCTGGGCGTGACGCTGGCACGTCAGGACGCACACTATCCCGTAGATACGCAGGTGAAAACCGTGCTGACCCAGCCGCTGGAGGCGCTGATCGCCTGGGCGGAAAAACGTCCAGAGCTGCGTGCGGTTGCCCAGCAGTACGGCGAGCTGGCGCAGGCCGGTACCCAGCGTCTGCTGCCGGGGCCAACCGGCGAGCGCAACACCTGGACGCTGATGCCGCGCGAACGCGTACTGTGCGTGGCGGATAACGAGCAGGACGCGCTGGTACAGCTGGCCGCGGCGATGGCCACAGGGTGTGAAGTGCTGTGGCCGGACGATGCGCTGCATCGCGATCTCGCCAAACAGCTGCCGAAAGCGGTCTCGGCCCGCATTCGCTTTGCGAAGGCCGATGCCCTGCTGACCCAGCCGTTTGACGCGGTGATCTACCACGGTGATTCCGACCAGCTGCGCGAGCTGTGCGAGCAGGTGGCGGCCCGCAGCGGGGCGATTGTTTCCGTGCAGGGCTTCGCCCGCGGGGAAACCAACCTGCTGCTGGAGCGTCTGTACGTGGAGCGCTCGCTCAGCGTCAACACCGCGGCGGCGGGCGGTAACGCCAGCCTGATGACAATCGGCTAACGCTGTGCTAATAAGGCTCCGGAGACGGAGCCTTATTTTATTGGGGAGTATATGAAACGATATCTTATCGCCGGTGCGGCACTGCTGCTCAGCACCAGCGCGCTGGCCGACGAGTGCGACAACGCCACTACGCAGCTTGAACTGAATACCTGTAGCGCGCAGCAGTACCAGGCTGCCGATAAAAAACTCAACCAGACCTATCAGGCCGCCATCAAACGCGCGGCGGCCCCCCAGCGCGACCTGCTGAAAAAAGCGCAGCAGGCGTGGATTACCCTGCGCGACGCGGACTGCGCGTTTATCGGTTCGGGGACGGAAGGCGGGAGCGTCCAGCCAATGATTGTTAACCAGTGCCTGGCGGAAAAAACCGTGGAGCGCGAGGCGTTTCTGGCCTCGCTGATGCAGTGTGAAGAGGGTGACTTAAGCTGCCCTCTCCCGCCGGGCAATTAACGCACACGGATCCCTTCGATAATCATCCGCTGCACGTTTTCGAGTGTGCTCTGGAAAAACGCCTCGTCCTGGAGCGTTTTACCGGTCACCGCCTCAACCTGGGCCGCAAAGTCAGCGTAATGCTGGGTAGCGGCCCAGATCATAAAGATCAGGTGCTGCGGGTCGACCGGGGCCAGCTTTCCGCTGGCAACCCATCCGGCGATAATCGCCGACTTATCGTCCACCAGCTGCTTTAAATCCCCCGTCAGCTCCGCCTGTAGCAGCGGCGCGCCCTGCAGCATCTCAAGACAAAACAGCCTTGACGCCTGCGGGTAATCGCGCGACACCTCGAGCTTCAGGCGAATGTACTCCTCGATAGCCACCAGCGGGGCCAGCTCTTCGCGAAATGCCTTGAGCGGCGCCAGCCAGATATCGAGGATCTGCTGCATCACCGCCACATACAGCGCCTCTTTCGACGGGTAATAGTAGAGCAGATTGGTTTTAGACACCCCGGACTGCTCCGCCACCTGCTCCAGGCGCGTGCCGTGAATGCCAAACTGTGAAAAGGTCTCCAGCGCGGCGCTGAGGATCGCCTGCTTCTTGGCGCTCACCGCCTGCGAACGTTTTCCGGGTGTTTTCACTGCGCCTTGTGTCATTTCCGCTCTCCATTTTCTTTCCTGCGCTCAGCATAGCAAAACCCCCGCCTCGCCACGACCTTCTGCACTCCCATCGCGCATGAGTGCCTGTTTTCTGTGCAATGTTTTTGACCATTTAGTCCACATTTAGCGGCATCAATCCCCCAACCTTTGATTAACACATTAATAACACAAACGTTTTCAAAACTGGCATTGCCTTTGCAAAACCACCGTTACACCTGCGACGTAATGAAGAGAGGTTCGTGATGAAAATTGGCGTATTTGTACCCATCGGCAACAACGGCTGGCTTATCTCGACCACTGCACCGCAGTACATGCCGACCTTTGAGCTGAACAAAGCCATCGTGCAGAAAGCGGAGCACTACCATTTCGACTTTGCGCTTTCGATGATCAAGCTGCGCGGCTTTGGCGGCAAAACGGAATTCTGGGATCACAACCTGGAGTCCTTCACACTGATGGCCGGGCTGGCAGCGGTTACCTCGCGGATCCAGATCTACGCCACCGCGGCCACCCTCACCCTTCCGCCCGCGATCGTGGCACGCATGGCCTCCACCATCGACTCCATCTCCGGCGGGCGCTTTGGCGTTAACCTGGTCACCGGCTGGCAAAAACCGGAGTACGAGCAGATGGGACTCTGGCCGGGTGACGATTACTTCTCCCGTCGCTACGACTACCTGACCGAATACGTGCAGGTGCTGCGCGACCTGTGGGGCACCGGCAAAAGCGACTTCAAAGGCGACTTCTTTACCATGAACGACTGCCGCGTCAGCCCGCAGCCGTCGGTGCAGATGAAGGTGATTTGCGCCGGGCAGAGCGACGCGGGGATGGAATTCTCCGCGAAATACGCCGACTTTAACTTCTGCTTCGGCAAAGGCGTTAACACCCCTGCCGCCTTTGCCCCGACCGCCGCGCGCATGAAGGAGGCCGCCGACAAAACCGGGCGCGACGTGGGCTCGTACGTGCTGTTCATGGTCATTGCCGACGAAACCGACGACGCCGCACGCGCCAAATGGGAGCAGTATAAGGACGGCGCTGACGACGAAGCCCTGAGCTGGCTTACCGAGCAGAGCCAGAAAGACACCCGTTCCGGCGCAGACACCAACGTGCGTCAGATGGCCGACCCGACCTCCGCCGTCAATATCAACATGGGCACGCTGGTTGGCTCGTACGCCAGCGTTGCCAGGATGCTCGACGAAGTGGCAGCCGTACCCGGCGCGGAGGGTGTCCTGCTGACCTTCGATGATTTCCTCACCGGCGTGGAAACCTTTGGCGAGCGCATCCAGCCGCTGATGCAGTGCCGCGCCCATATCCCTGCCGTCACGAAGGAGGTGGCGTAATGACGACCTTAAACGCTCGCCCGGAAGCCATCACCTTTGCGCCGCAGCAGAGCGCGCTGATCGTGGTGGACATGCAAAACGCCTATGCCAGCCAGGGCGGTTATCTGGATCTGGCGGGGTTCGACGTCTCCGCCACAAGGCCTGTGATCGAGAACATCAAAACCGCCGTCGCCGCCGCGCGCGCGGCGGGAATGCTCATCATCTGGTTCCAGAACGGCTGGGATGACCAGTACGTCGAGGCCGGCGGCCCCGGCTCGCCCAACTTCCACAAGTCGAACGCCCTGAAAACCATGCGCAAGCGGCCCGAACTGCAGGGCAAGCTGCTGGCCAAAGGCGGCTGGGATTATCAGCTGGTGGATGAGTTGGTCCCGCAGGCGGGCGATATCGTCCTGCCGAAACCGCGCTACAGCGGCTTTTTCAACACCCCGCTCGACAGCCTGCTGCGCAGCCGGGGCATTCGCCACCTGGTGTTCACCGGCATTGCCACCAACGTGTGCGTGGAATCGACCCTGCGCGACGGCTTTTTCCTCGAGTATTTCGGCGTGGTGCTGGAAGACGCGACCCATCAGGCCGGGCCGGAATTCGCCCAAAAGGCAGCTTTGTTCAATATCGAAACCTTTTTTGGCTGGGTCAGTAACGTTGCCGATTTCTGCGACGCCCTGAATCCTCCGCTCGCCCGTATCGCCTGAGGAGACACACGATGCCGAAATCCGTAATCATCCCGCCGGGCACCAGCACGCCCATCGCCCCGTTCGTCCCCGGCACCCTCGCCGACGGCGTGGTGTATGTCTCCGGCACGCTGCCGTTTGATAAAGACAACAACGTGGTATTTATCAACGACCCAAAGGCGCAAACCCGCCACGTGCTGGAGACGATCAAAACCGTGATCGAAACGGCGGGTGGCACCATGGAGGACGTGACCTTCAACAGCATCTTTATCACCGACTGGAAAAACTACGCCGCGATTAACGAAATCTACGCCGAGTTCTTCCCCGGCGATAAACCGGCGCGGTTCTGCATTCAGTGCGGGCTGGTAAAACCGGACGCGCTGGTTGAGATCGCCACCGTTGCGCACATCGCGAAGTGAGGCAGGCATGAAACTTTCCGTCTCGCCGCCGCCGTACGAGGGTGCGCCCGTGGTGGTCTTTATTTCCGGTCTCGGCGGCAGCGGCAGCTACTGGCTGCCCCAGCAGGCCGCGCTGGAGCCGGAGTATCAGGTGGTGTGCTATGACCAGCGGGGAACGGGCAATAATCCCGATACCCTGCCGGAGGGTTACAGCCTTGCGCAGATGGCAGACGAGCTCGCCCAGGCGCTGGCTGACGCAGGCATTGCGCGCTACAGCGTCGTCGGGCACGCGCTCGGCGCGCTGGTCGGCCTGCAGCTGGCCCTCGACAGGCCCGACGCCCTCACCGCGCTGGTGTGCGTCAACGGCTGGCTGACCCTCAATGCCCACACCCGCCGCTGTTTTGACGTTCGAGAGCGGCTGCTGCATTCCGGCGGCGCGCAGGCGTGGGTCGAGGCGCAGCCGCTGTTTCTCTACCCGGCAGACTGGATGGCCGCCCGCGCGCCGCGTCTGGAGGCCGAAGAAGCGCTGGCGCTGGCCCATTTCCAGGGTAAAACCAACCTGCTGCGCAGGCTCAGCGCCCTGAAAAAAGCCGACTTCCGCCGCCAGTCCGCACGTATTCGCTGCCCGGTTCACATTATCTGCTCCGCCGACGACGTGCTGGTGCCGCCCGTCTGTTCCGCTGAACTGCACGCCGCCCTCCCGCACGCCCACAAAACGGTCATGCGCCAGGGCGGACATGCCTGCAACGTCACCGAGCCGGACACCTTTAACACCCTGCTGCTGAACGGGCTTGCCAGCCTGCTGCACAGCCCTGAACCCGCTTTATAAGGAGCTTTAATGAGCGAAGCCATTACCCCCGCCGCGCTGGAAACGCTGTTCACCGGTGCCCGCACCCACAACGGCTGGCTGGATATGCCGGTCAGCGACGAGACGCTGCGCGAGATGTATGACCTGATGAAATGGGGCCCAACGTCTGCCAACTGCTCACCGGCGCGCATTGTCTTTGTGCGAAGCGCAGAGGGAAAAGAGAAGCTGCGCCCGGCGCTCTCCAGCGGCAACCTCGAGAAAACGCTTACCGCCCCGGTGACAGCGATTGTCGCCTGGGACGGGGAATTCTACGAGCGCCTGCCCGAGCTGTTCCCGCACGGCGATGCCAGAAGCTGGTTTACCGCAAGCCCCGCGCTGGCGGAAGAGACGGCCTTTCGCAACAGCTCAATGCAGGCCGCGTATCTGATTTTCGCCTGCCGCGCACTCGGCCTGGACACCGGCCCGATGTCGGGCTTTGACCGACAAAAGGTCGACGAGGCCTTTTTCACCGGCACAACGCTTAAAAGCAACCTGCTTATCAACATTGGCTATGGCGATACGCGCAAACTTTACGGGCGCCTGCCGCGCCTGACCTTCGACGATGCCTGCGGACTGGCGTAAGGAGCGATCGTGATGACACCCGATAAACAAACCTTTCGCGACGCCATGGCCTGCGTCGGCGCGGCGGTCAACATCATCACCACCGACGGCCCGGCGGGGATGGCGGGCTTCACCGCCAGCGCGGTATGCAGCGTCACGGATTCCCCTCCCACCCTGCTGGTGTGCCTGAACCGCGGCGCGTCGGTCTGGCCCACGTTCAGCGAAAACCGCACCCTGTGCGTGAATACCCTGAGTGCCGGACAGGAGTCTTTATCCAATCTGTTTGGCGGCAAAACGCCGATGGCGGAACGCTTTACCGCCGCCCGCTGGCAGACGGGCGACACGGGCTGCCCGCGTCTGGAGGATGCGCTGGCCTCCTTTGACTGCCGCATCAGTCAGGTGGTCAGCGTCGGTACCCACGACATTCTGTTTTGCGACATCGTATCGATTATTCGCCACCCCGCCCCGCAAGGTCTGGTGTGGTTTGACCGCAGCTACCACGCGCTTATGCGACCCGCCTGCTAAGGCGCTTTAAGGAGACAGACCATGTTCGGATTTCCCCACTGGCAGTTGAAATCGACCTCCACTGAAGCAGGCGTGGTCGCGCCGGATGAACGCCTCCCGCTCGGGCAAACCATGGTGATGGGCGTCCAGCATGCAGTCGCGATGTTTGGCGCGACGGTATTGATGCCGATGCTGATGGGGCTCGATCCCAACCTGTCTATTCTGATGTCGGGAATCGGCACCCTGCTGTTCTTTTTTGTTACCGGCGGGCGCGTGCCCAGCTACCTGGGCTCCAGCGCCGCCTTTGTCGGCGTGGTGATCGCCACTACCGGTTTTAACGGCCAGGGGATCAACCCCAACCTGAGCGTGGCCCTCGGCGGCATCATCGCTTGCGGGCTGGTCTATACCCTGATTGGTCTCGTTGTGATGAAGATCGGCACGCGCTGGATCGAACGGATGATGCCCCCCGTCGTCACCGGCGCGGTGGTGATGGCGATAGGCCTGAACCTCGCGCCGATTGCGGTGAAAAGCGTCTCCGCTTCGCCGTTTGAAAGCTGGATGGCGGTGATCACGGTGCTGTGCATCGGCCTGGTGGCAGTCTTTACGCGCGGGATGATCCAGCGTCTGCTGATCCTGGTCGGGCTGATTGTCGCCTGTCTGATCTACGCCCTGCTGGCGAACGTGTTCGGCATGGGCAAGCCGGTCGATTTTACCCTGCTTCATCAGGCCGCCTGGTTCGGTCTGCCGCAGGTGACCTCGCCCACCTTTAACACGCAGGCGATGATGCTTATCGCCCCGGTGGCGGTGATCCTGGTGGCGGAAAACTTAGGGCACCTGAAGGCGGTGGCGGGAATGACCGGGCGCAGCATGGATCCGTACATGGGCCGCGCGTTCGTCGGCGACGGGCTGGCGACCATGCTCTCAGGCTCCGTGGGCGGCAGCGGCGTGACCACCTATGCGGAAAACATCGGCGTGATGGCGGTGACCAAGGTCTACTCAACGCTGGTCTTCGTGGCGGCGGCGGTAATGGCGATCCTTCTTGGTTTCTCACCGAAGTTCGGCGCGCTGATCCACACCATTCCGTCACCGGTCATCGGCGGCGCGTCGATTGTGGTGTTCGGGCTAATCGCCGTGGCCGGGGCGCGCATTTGGGTGCAGCATCGGGTTGACCTCAGCCAGAACAGCAACCTGATCATGGTGGCCGTCACGCTGGTGCTGGGCGCGGGCGATTTTGCCCTGACGCTGGGCGGGTTTACGATCGGTGGGATTGGTACGGCGACCTTCGGCGCGATCCTGCTTAACGCCCTGCTGAGCCGCCGGATGGCTGCCGCGCCGCAGGCCGCCGCGGCGCATCAGGATTCGTGAAATCGATATGTCGGGTGACGGCTACGCCTTACCCGACCTGCATGCTCCTTAAGAGCGATCACGCCTGCTCAAACAGTCGTTCGATAGCTTTTGTCGGGAAGAACAAAGAATGGCTGTTTTCGCCTGCCAGCGGGATGAACCCCAGCTTCAGATAAAATCGTTTAGCCTGCTCGCTAAGGGCATCAACAAATATTCCGTGTACTCCCACAGCCTGCGACGCCAGGTAAACCACCCGCATAGCGTGTGCAACAAGCGTTGTTCCCCACTCGTTTCCCTGTAGTTCTTTATGAATAGCCAGACGTCCCAGCGTCACACTGGGTACGTTGAGATAAGGGATCCGACGCTGCTGAGTCTTAGAAGGAAGCATCGCTCTCTCAAAGCAACTTCCCGATAGCGTGTAATAGCCCAGCACGCGCGGATGGTCGCGCTCTTTAAGCAGGTAGGCTCGTAGAATACGTCCATTGTGCTGGCGTACCAGGTGTTCTCTCAGGAAGGCATTTAGCGAGGGTTCACCACAATCAAAATCCCCGAAATCATAGTCGGTTCCCTCTGAAAACATTTCAATCGTGAGATTTGCCAAGACGCTTCACTCCATGTTTCGAAGACGTTTTGCCGCGCGCTTGAGGCGTTCATTTGGCTCTGGCGGATTGTCGATGGCATCCATCACCGCATTCCAGGAGGCTTCGTTTAACACGAGACGACGGTGCTGCTCGATGACCTCTGCAGCACGCTCTGACGCACTGTTCACCATAAACTGGGTGATCGTTTGATTCGTCATCGCCGCCGCTTCTTCAATCATTGTTTTGTCTTCGTCCGTTAAGCGAAGATCGATACGCTGTTTTTTAAGTGCTGGCATGGTTTACATCACCGTGTACGGTTTTAATCCGTACACATCCTAAGTAACGTTGCGCTTTTTTTCAATCTAAACCTTTTTCAGCAGTCAAATGACTCGCTTCACGCCCCCGCTTTCTGAGCTTTAGTTCGCTCACCAGCACCCCGGCGACAATAAACGCCGCGCCCACCAGCGCCAGCAGCGGTAAACGCTCGCCGGCCAGTCGTCCGAAAATCCCCGCCCACACCGGTTCACCGGTGTAGATCACCGTCGCCCGCGTTGGCGATACGCTGCGCTGCGCCCAGTTCATGGTCACCTGGATAATGGCGCTGAAGATGCCAAGCCCCAGCGCGACTACCACCAGCCCGGTGGACATCGGCGGCACGGATTCCCCGGCTGGCACCATCGTCGCGAAGGCCACCAGCGACGCCGTCGCGAGCTGCACCACCGTCACGCGCTTGACGTCCACTTTCCCAGCCCAGGCGCTGATCAGAATAATTTCCGCCGCGATGGCAATGGCCCCGACGAGGGTATTGATCTCGCCCGGCCCCAGCGCCAGCAGGTTATTTTCCGGCCCGGCTAATAAAATCAGGCCGATAAACGCCAGCACGATGCCAATGCAGGACATCAGCCCCGGTAGCCTCCCGAGGCATAACCATTGCAGCAGCGGCACCAGCGGCACGTACATGGCGGTAATAAAAGCGGATTTGCTGCTGGAGATGGTCTGCAATCCCCACGTCTGCAGGCTATAGCCCATCGCTATCGCAATCCCAATCGCCACGCCTGCCTTGAGTTCCTTCAGCGTCAGACCCCGCAGCGTTTTAAGGGAGATCAGCCCCACGGCTATCGCCGCCGTCGCAAAGCGCAGGCCGACAAAAAAGAACGGATCGCTGAGGGTCACCGCGTACTGGACGGCAAGAAAGGTTCCGCCCCAGAACATGGTGATGAGAATAAGGATGGCTTCCTGCGGTTTTATGGAGAATTTAAAGCGTGAGACGGACATGCGACACCAACAAGTGAGATCAATTCTGTAGTGTGCGTTGCCTTTGGTTACAGTTCAATGTTGCAGACATAAAAAAACCGCCGGGAAACCCGGCGGCAGGGAGTCAACCCGGCGTACTACTTATTGCTGCCGTGGCTATTTTTACCCCCTTTTTTACCAGCCTCTGATGCGCGCTGAGGGTCGTTCTTGAAGTTACCCCCGCTAGACTGGCCACCTTTACGACCTGCTTCTGATGCTCTTTCACGGTCTTCAGCGAAATTACCTGAACCACCACGATGGTTTGCCATCTCTAACCTCCAGAGTGTGAAACATTAGACATCATATTGCATTCAGTAAAAGAGGATTCTTTCACCTCGCGGCTAAAGGACAGGGCCTTTATCTGTGCCGCGTGAAACTAAGCTTAGTGGACTGAGGCTATCCGGCAAGCCACGGGTAATATTCTGCAACATGATATCCGCCTTTCGGGTCAGATAACGCGACGGAAATCTATAAGCCTTTCTTATCATTTTAAAATTCGACGACCAGAAAGTTGTTTCATTTTGCTACAGCCCCGTATTGTAACCATGTTGTTATAAATCAAAGAAATGCCGTTCATTTTTGCAGTCTGGCCGTGATGTCATATCTTTAAATGAACGCAGCGATCCGCTGTCAGAAAAACCAACGAGGAGTGATGCAAAATGGCAAAAGTTCTGGTGCTCTATTATTCCATGTATGGACACATTGAAACCATGGCTCACGCGGTAGCAGAAGGTGCAAACAGAGTGGACGGCGTTGAGGTTGTGGTAAAACGCGTACCGGAAACCATGCAGGCGGAAGCGTTCGCCAAAGCCGGGGGAAAAACACAAAATGCCCCGGTCGCCACCCCGCAGGAGCTGGCGGAGTATGATGCCATTATCTTCGGCACCCCGACCCGCTTCGGCAATATGTCAGGCCAGATGCGTACCTTCCTCGATCAAACCGGCGGGCTCTGGGCATCCGGGGCGCTGTACGGCAAACTCGCCAGCGTATTCAGCTCTACCGGTACCGGCGGCGGCCAGGAGCAGACGATTACCTCAACCTGGACTACCCTTGCTCATCATGGAATGGTGATTGTGCCAATTGGCTACGGCGCGCAGGAGCTGTTTGACGTTTCTCAGGTGCGCGGCGGGACGCCGTACGGCGCAACCACCATTGCCGGTGGGGATGGCTCACGTCAGCCAAGCAATGAAGAACTCTCTATCGCCCGCTATCAGGGTGAATACGTCGCGGGTCTCGCTAAAAAACTGAACGGCTAACCCAACAGGAGGAAAAGTATGCCAACACAGGAATCCAAAGCTCACCACGTGGGCGAATGGGCAAGTTTACGCAACACCTCTCCGGAGATTGCCGAAGCCATCTTTGAAGTCGCGAACTACGACGAAAAGCTGGCCGAGCAGATTTGGGAAGAAGGCAACGATGAAGTGCTGATTCGCGCCTTCGAAAAAACGGACAAAGACTCGCTCTTCTGGGGCGAGCAAACCATCGAACGTAAAAACGTCTAAGCGTTCCCCCCGCCGCAGCGGGGGGGTCTCTTTTACTTCGCCGCGTTATTCATGACCGCATTGAATTTATCAACCGGACAGAAGCCGTTCGCGTCCACCGGACAGCCCTTTAGCTCCAGCGTCACGCGCTGCGCGGGCGACTGCAGTGTCAGCACGCTGGCGTTGCGCAGCTGTTCCGCGCTCTGGTAGACATACTCAATTTTCATCAGCTCCTGATTGCTGTTTTTGTCGTGCCAACGCTGGAAGACAATCTTGCCGCCAATCGGGGTCCGTTCCTGCTGGTCATGCAGCTGATACGGCTTGAAATCCAGCGCGGTGAGCAGTGAAGCGATGTTCGAATCGTGCCCTACCAGCAGAGTAATCTTAGGCGCTTTCGCCTGTTCGGTGACCAGCGTTTTATCGATATATTTCACCAGCGGCTTCGCCACGTTTTGCGCCACCTCGGTGGAGGTAAACAGCGAGTCCTGATAGCCATTCTTCAGCTTCGACAGCACGCGCCACTGCTGGTCGGTCTTGATTTCACCCCAGGCCACCTGGTCGGCCGGGAAACCTTCGTAATACTGCAGCGTGAACGCGTCCACCAGCGAGTTACCCACCTTCAGCGGCCCGGATACGCCAGGCTCTTTTTCATAGTCGGCGCTGAAGGTATCTTTCGCGTCTGCCAGCGAGCAGACCTTTTTCTCTTTGCAGGACGGAGAGTCAGCGTAGTTCGTCAACTGCTCCAGCAGCTTATAGCTTTCACCAAGCTGCATTTTCTGCCGCTCGGACTCCATCGCCTTGAGTGCTTTTTCGCGGAATTCCGGCGAGTTATCGGTAATCACCGGATTAAAGGTCGGATCCATGGTGCCCATTTTTTCCTGATGATGCACGGGTACGTCGCAGCCCGGGAACGCGCCGGTAATGAAGAACTGCGCGGTGGCGACAGTACGCTGCAGACTGTTGGCGTAAGCATAAACGCTATCCGCTGGCGGACACTCTCCCGTCTTCACCATCCCCTGCTCTGCCAGCCACTCGCGCATGTAATGGCCCATATAGACTTCCAGCACACCGCCTTTGGTGGTGAGCTGACCGCCCGGCACGTCCCACTCCGGCCACTGCTTCGGCGTGGACTGCTCCAGCACGCTGCCGTTGTTGGCGAGCGGCGCGCGCAGGTTGTGACGGCTCATGATTAACACCTGCTCCAGCTGATAGCCTTTCGGCGTCTCCTGCGCCTGTGCGCCAAAGGTCATTGAAAGGGTACCTGCCACGGCCACTGCGAGTAGTGCTTTTCTCATCCCTCGTTCCTCACGTTTTTTTAATATTCCAGTGAGTGTGACAGATTCGTGACAGTTTTTTCGGGAAGCATTTCTCAAACTGATGATTAACGTGCTTACGGTGGACGCTAATTAGTTTTATAATAAAACCACACCCCCCGGAGACCTGACCGTGAAACGCACCCGCCTTGAAGAGAGCACCTGCCCCGTCGCCCGTTCGCTGGATATCATTGGCGACTGGTGGTCGCTGCTGATCGTTCGCGACGCGCTGCGCGGGATTAAACGCTTCGGTGAGTTTCAGAAAAGCCTCGGTATCGCGAAAAACATGCTCACCTCGCGGCTGAAGCTGCTGGTCGATGAAGGCATCCTCCGGCTTCAGCCCGCCTCCGACGGCAGCGCCTGGCAGGAATACGTTCTGACCGACAAGGGACGCGCGCTCCAGACGGTGCTGGTTGCTCTCTCCCAGTGGGGCAATGAATTTTTGTTCGCGGAAAACGAATGCGGCACCGTTCTCGTCGATAGCGAACAGCGCAAACCCCTGCGTAAACTGGCGCTTATCGCCGACGATGGGCGCGAACTGACGCCTGAAGAGATCGTAGCTAAACTCCCCTCCTGATCGTTCCCAACGGCAAAAGCACAAAATGCCCGGCAAAATGGTTGCATTATAAAACCAAATAGCAGAGAGTTAATTCAGTTTCATATTGAAACCAAATACCCCACTTTGCTTTGAGGTAACACACAATGACTACGCAAATCACCACCGCCTTAATTACCGGCGCCTCTTCCGGGATCGGGGCCGTCTATGCCGATCGCCTGGCCGCGCGCGGCGCTAACCTGGTCCTGGTCGCCCGCCGCGAGGATCGCCTGAAAACCCTCGCCGCCGACCTGCGCGCGCGCTATGGCGTGGCCGTCGCTATACTGGTGGCCGATCTCAGCGATGAAGCCGGGATCCGCGCCGTGGAAAATGAACTGCGCCACAATACCGCCATCGATACGCTGGTAAACAACGCGGGCACCGCGCAGATGGCCCCGTTCCTCGCGGGCGATGTGGCGCAGCATCAGGCCATCAACACCCTCAACACCACGGCGCTGATGCGTCTGACCTACGCCATCCTGCCCCGCCTGGCGCAGAACAATCGCGGGACGCTGATCAATATCGCCTCGGTGTTATCGCTCCATGTCCGTGCGGGCAGCGCGCTGTACAGCGCCACCAAAGCCTGGGTACTGAGCTTTACCCGCGGACTGCAGGAAGAATTTGCCGATAGCAGCGTGCGCATTCAGGCCGTGCTGCCCGCCGCGACGGCGACGGAGATCTGGAGCCATTCAGGGGTTACGGTGAACGATCTGCCGGAAGGGTCGGTGATGACCACCGATGATATGGTCGATGCGTCACTGGCGGGTCTGAATCAGGGCGAACAGATCACTATTCCGCCGATGCATGACGCCGCCCTGTGGGATCGCTACGAAGCGGCGCGACTTGAGCTGTTTAACAGCGCGCGCACCGGGGTTCCGGCACCGCGCTACGTTAAACAGTAGCCTAACGCTCAAGCTGGTCGCCGTACTCGCTCATCCAGGCGGCCAGCGGCGAGAGCGCATCCTGGAGGGTTAACCCCAGCTCGGTAATTTGATACTCCACGCGCGGGGGGATCTCCGGGTAGACCGTCCGCGTCACCAGCCCGCGCTGCTCAAACAGGCGGAGCTGCTTCGTCAGCTCTTTCTGCGTGATGGGGGCAGCGGCACGCAGCAGATCGCCAAACCGTACGGGCGTGTTGAACACAATCAGGCGATAGAGAATGGGGATCGCCCACTTACCGGATATCAGGTTGACAAACTGCGTCATCGGGCAGGTATACGCCTCAGATTTTTTTTCGCAGCACACCTCCAGCATTTCTGCCATAGCACACCTCTTGCCTCTTTAGTATCCATTTGGTACCTAGTTTCCTTTCGATACTAACGTTTCTATAGTGCTTTCTCCAGTGACATTTCAGGAGAAGAACATGGGTCGTTTAACAGATAAATATACGCTGATTACCGGCGGCACCAGCGGCATTGGTCTTGCCACCGCGCAGGCGTTTATCGCCGAAGGGGCGCGCGTCGCTGTGACCGGACGCAACCCGGACACCCTCGCCGAAGCAGAGCGCATTCTGGGCGATAAGGCCTGGGTGATCCCAACCGACGCAGGCGATATCGCGTCGCAAAAAGCGCTGGCGGAAACGCTCGCCGCCCGCTGGCCACGCCTGGACGCGGTATTTCTCAACGCTGGCGATGTGACGCACGCGCCGCTGGAAGCCTGGCAAGAGGATGCGTGGGACCGCCTGATGGGCATCAACCTGAAGGGACCGTTCTTTTTAATTCAGGCGCTGCTGCCGCTGCTGAATAACCCGTCCTCGGTGATCCTCTGCGGCTCCGTGAGCGCGCGCATCGGCCTGCCCACCAGCAGCGTGTATGCTGCGAGCAAGGCCGCCCTGCTGTCGCTGGCGCGAACGCTGTCGGCGGAGCTGCTGCCGCGCGGGATCCGCGTCAACGGGTTGAGCCCCGGTCCGGTGGAAACGCCGGCATTTACGAAGACGGGCTTAAGCGAAGAGACGCTTAACGCGATGATGGCGGAGATCATCAAGCTGGTGCCGCTCGGCAGAATGGGCTCGACGACGGAGCTGGCAAAAGCCGCGCTCTATCTGGCCTCCGACGAGTCGAGCTACACGGTAGGAACGGAACTGCTGGTGGACGGCGGAATGGGAAGCCTGTAACTCAAAAGGCGCTTATGCCGGTGACCGCGCCGACATACAGCGCCGCCCATGCACAGGCGGAAAGCAGGCTGACGGCGTAAACTTTGACGGCGTTCAGCCTGAGCATCCCCGCCGCCAGCGGCACGACATAACGCAACACCGCCAGAAAGCGCGACGTAAACAGTACGATGACACCGTTTTTTTGCAGCTGATGCTGAACCCGTAAAAACGTAGCGGCATGCTTCGCCGTAAAGCGCGCGACCAGCCGGGTGTGCCCCATCAGCTGGCCGATATGGTAGTTCAGCACCGATCCCGCCGTTGCCCCCAGCACCACGGCGAGCCACGCCAGCGCAGGATGCATGCTCCCCTGGCTGACGCCGATGCCCGCCAGCAGCATCACCGAGGCGGGCGGCAGCACGGAGGAGATCAGCACCGTGGACTTGCTCAGCGCCATTATGAATAACAGCGCGAACAGATGTGCCGGATAAAGCGCAAAATGATTCAGCAGATTATCAAACCACGCCATTTTCCTTCCCCCCGTTAATTAATCCTCCATTTAAAAGGAATAACCTTAAATAAACCCTCAACATTTTATTAATAAGATTTACCTAAACCTTCCTTAAACATTATTTAATTTCCTGAGCGATAAATTTAAACAGGCGTATTATTCCTCACGCTTTACAACGATCTCGTTATGGCGAGGCTCCTGTACAAATACACGTTATCGCTCTGGTGGGTTCGAGAGAACTGGCACAGGGTAAAACAGGCACTGTCGAATCAAGGCTTTGTCAGTATAACTTCCCTTGCGGGATACGGTGTACAGTGCTGAACCCAGGACGTGGGGATCTCCTTTCCGACATGCCCTGTCTTGCTCGCCCCTGAGAGATTTTATTATTCAAAGGGAATTCACTATGTCTTACGCTATTCACAATCACAACCTGGCATTCAATGACCGCGCGGTCGCGCAATATATGAATACCGATTTTATTGTCCTCGACGTTTCATTATGCGTGGCGCTGGCGCGCGAGCAATTCTTCGAAAAATTAAAAGACGATGATATTCCGTCGCATATTTTTATTGAAGACCATGGACGCCTGGCGGGCATGATTGCGGTACGCAAATTATTGCAGGTCACGGATACCGTGCAGCCAATTAAAAGCCTGATGATTTCGCAGTTTTTGCAGGTGAAACCGGAAGATGAACGAGCCGATGTCGCCGGACTTCTGGCCCACGGCGACGCGGACGTCGTGCCGGTGGTGACCCACGGCAAGCTCGTCGGCTGCCTGACCGAGCGCGAAATCGCCCATCTGCTGGAAGATGACGTCACCGAAGACGCCCAGCTTCAGGGGGCGACGCTGCCGCTGGAGAAGCCCTATCTGGAAACCAGCGCCTTCAGCCTGTGGAAGAAACGCTCCGTATGGCTGCTGCTGCTGTTTGTCGCGGAAGCCTACACCAGCTCGGTGATCCAGCACTTCGAAGAGGCGCTGGAGTCTGCCATCGCGCTGGCGTTCTTTATTCCGCTGCTGATCGGCACGGGCGGCAACAGCGGAACGCAGATTACCTCCACGCTGGTGCGCGCCATGGCGCTGGGTGAAGTGCATCTGCGCGACGTGGGCCGCGTGCTGCGCAAAGAGATGACCACCTCGCTGATGATTGCTGTGACGCTCGGTATTGCCGGGTGCATCCGCGCCTGGATGATGGGTATCGGGCTGGAAATCACGCTTATCGTCAGCCTGACGCTGGTATGCATTACGCTCTGGAGCGCGATTGTGTCGTCAGTGATCCCGATGGTGCTCAAGCGCTGCGGCATTGACCCGGCGGTCGTCTCCGCGCCGTTTATCGCGACGCTTATCGACGGTACCGGGCTGATTATCTACTTCAAGATCGCGCAGTATACGCTGGGGCTGGAGTAACGCGATCCGCCAGCTGAATCACCGCACGCGAAAACGCCTCAATCGCCAGCGCAACATCCTCAGCCATCACCGATTCCGCCGGGTGGTGGCTGACTCCGCCCCTGCAGCGCACGAACAGCATGCCCACCGGCCAGCGTTCCGCGATGGCAATCGCATCGTGGCCCGCGCCGCTGGGCAGCGACAGCGAGCGTCCCTGTACCGATTTGACGGCCTCCCCCAGCACGTTCTGCAGGTGCAGATCGCACGGCGTGGCGGCAATGCGGTAAAACTCCTCGGCGCTAAATGCCAGCCCGCGGCGCGATACGACCGCCCGGGCATGTTCCAGCAGGTCGTTGAGCAACCTGTCCAGCGGTGCATCCTGCGGGCCGCGAATATCGAGCGAGAGCTGAACCTCACCGGGGATCACGTTGACCGCTCCCGGCAGACAGCGCAATTCCCCGACCGTCGCCACCAGGTTGCCGCCCTGCTGTCGGGTAGCGTTTTCAATGATAACCATCCACTCGGCGGCGGCGGCCAGCGCATCCCTGCGGTGGAGCATCGGCACGGTTCCCGCATGTCCGGCCTCGCCGGTGAAGCGACAGTTCAGGCGACGCGCACCGTTAATGGCTTCCACCACGCCAAGCGCGAGCGCCTCCTGCTCAAGGCACGGCCCCTGCTCAATATGCAGCTCGAGATAGGCGCTGAAATCTACCTGACGCCTTGCGGCATGCGACACGCGGGCAGGATCGAGCCCCGCCTGGGTCATCGCCTGCGCCACGCTGATGCCGCTGGCGTCGGTTTTTTCCAGCCAGCCCTGCGGCCAGGTGCCCGTCAGCCCCCGGCTGCCTAACAGCGTAATGCCGAAGCGGGTGCCCTCTTCATCGCAAAAGCCGACAATCTCGATGGCCTGCGCCAGGTGCACACCCTGCTGATGCAGGCTGTCCACCACTTCAATGGCCGTGAGCACCCCGAGCATGCCGTCGTAGCGTCCCGCGTTGCGCACGGTATCCAGATGCGATCCAAGCAGCACCGCCTGCGCCCCTTCCAGCGCCCCCTCATAGCGTCCACAAATGTTGCCCACGCTGTCCTGCCAGACGGTCATGCCCGCCTGGCTCATCCACTGCCCCACCAGCTGGTTGGCCTGCTGATGCTGCACCGAGAGATAGACCCTAGTCAGCGCATCCGGGGTTTCGCTGATGGCGGCCAGCGCGTCGGCGCGGGCCATCACCCGTTCTGCCGCCGGGCTCATTGCGGCGTCTCGCGGCGATAGTGGTCCCACGCGGCCTGCATCGCCGCACCCTGCGTGGTGGTGAATTTCAGGTAGTTCAGCACCGACTCCAGCGCGCTCAGGGTGGTCATCACACAGTCCTTGCGCGCGTTATAGCCCATGGTGCCGATGCGCCACACCTTGCCGTGCAGCGGGCCAAACGAGGTGCCGATCTCAATCCCGAAATCCTCCAGCATCAGCTTACGCACCTGGTCGCCGTTGATGCCCTGCGGGATGACCACCCCCAGCACATTGTTCATCTTGTGCTTCAGATCGCCAAAGGTCTCCAGCCCCATCGCCTGAATGCCCTTCAGCAGCGCATCGCCGTGCAGCCTGTGGCGGGCGATGCCGTTATCCAGCCCTTCCTGCAGGATCAAACGCGCGCACTCACGGGCGCCAAACAGCGCGGTGGTCGCTTCGGTGTGGTGGTTGAGGCGCTCCGGCCCCCAGTAGTCCATCACCATGCCGAGATCGAAATAGTTGGAGTAGATCATCTCCTCATCGCCGTCGCGGTGGGCGTCGGTGCGAATGCCCTCCTCAACGCATTTACGGCGGCGGATCGCCTCCTCCATGCGCGCGCTCAGGGTGATCGGCGACGTGCCCGACGGGCCGCCGAGGCACTTCTGCATCCCTGCCGAGACGGCGTCCAGCCCCCATGCGTCGGTCTCCAGCGCGTTGCCGCCGAGCGACGCGGTGGCATCGGTGTAAAACAGCACATCGTAGCGGCGGCAGATGGCACCGAGCTCCGCGAGCGGCTGCAGCATGGTGGTGGAGGTGTCGCCCTGCACGGTCAGCAGCAGGCGCGGACGAATACGCTTAATCGCATCCTCCACCTGGTCCGGGGTAAACACCTCGCCCCACGGCACCTCGATGGTGTGCACCTCCGCGCGGCAGCGGCGGGCAATTTCGCACAGCAGGTGGCCAAAGCGGCCAAAGACCGGCACCAGCACCTTATCGCCCGGGCGGATGGCGGAGACCAGAATGGCCTCAATTCCCGCGCGGGAGGTGCCGTCCACCAGCATCGTCCAGCGGTTTTCGGTGCGGAACACGCCGCGATAGAGCGCCATCACCTCGTTCATGTAGTGGGTCATGGCCGGATCGTACTGGCCAATCAGCTGGCTCGACATAGCGCGCAGCACGCGCGGGTCGGCGTTGATCGGCCCAGGCCCCATCAGCAGGCGCTGGGGCGGGTTGATTTGCGGAAAGTGTGCGATATCCATTTGTCAGTCCTTATCAGTTGAGGCCGCGCACGGAGGAGATGAACTGCTTCAGTTCCGTGGTCTGCGGGTTGGCGAACAGCGTTTTGCTGTCGCCCTGCTCCCAGACTTTCCCCTGGTGCATAAACACCACGCGGTCGCCCACTTCGCGGGCAAAATTCATTTCATGGGTCACGAGAATCAGGGTCATCCCCTCGGCCGCCAGCTGCTCCAGCACCTTGAGCACTTCGCCCACCAGCTCCGGGTCGAGCGCGGAGGTGATCTCGTCGCAGAGTAAAACTTTCGGCGACATCGCCAGCGCGCGGGCAATCGCCACGCGCTGCTGCTGGCCGCCGGAGAGGCTCGACGGGTAGTAATCCAGACGATCGCCAAGCCCCACTTTCTCCAGCATGCGCTGGGCCAGTTCGCGGCATTCGGCGGCGCTTTTCTTCAGCACCCGACGCGGGGCGAGCATCACGTTCTCCAGCGCCGTCATGTGCGGGAACAGGTTGAAGCTCTGGAACACCATCCCGACCGAGCGGCTGATTTCGCGCGCCTGAGAATCCCGGTCGGTAATGGTCATGCCGCCCAGCTTGATGCTTCCGTCCTGATACCCTTCCAGGCCGTTGATGCAGCGCAGCAGCGTGCTTTTACCCGATCCGCTGCGCCCGATAATGGAGATCACCTGGCCCATGTCGATAT
This sequence comes from Enterobacter cloacae complex sp. I3, assembly GCF_014896175.1. Lineage (NCBI taxonomy): Bacteria > Pseudomonadati > Pseudomonadota > Gammaproteobacteria > Enterobacterales > Enterobacteriaceae > Enterobacter > Enterobacter cloacae complex sp. I3. The sequence goes on along the minus strand of NZ_JADBQZ010000015.1, from coordinate 100,021 downwards.
CCAGATCGACGCCCTTGAGCACGTGGTTATCGCCGTAGTACTTCTGCACCTGATTAATGGTGATGAGAGGCATTGAATTTGGTCTCCAGATAGCGGCTGTAGCGCGACAGCGGATAACACAGAATAAAGTAGCCCAGCGCCACCAGCGCAAAGACCTTAAATGGCTGATAGGTCACGTTGGTCAGCATGGTGCCGGCCTTGGTCAGCTCGATGAAGCCGATAATCGACGCCAGCGCGGTACCTTTGATTACCTGCACCGCAAAGCCCACCGTCGGGGCGATGCCGATGCGCAGCGCCTGCGGAGCGACCACGCGAAACAGGGTCTGGCCGAAGGTCAGGCCCAGGCAGCGCGAGGCTTCCCACTGCCCCTTCGGCAGGGCGCGAATGCTGCCGTACCAGATATCGAGCAGAAATGCGCTGGTGTAGAAGGTTAACGCCAGCGAGGCGGCGGTCCACGGCGAAACGTCGATGCCGAACAGCGCCACGCCGAAGAAGGCCAGGAACAGCTGCATCAGCAGCGGGGTGCCCTGAAACAGCTCGATATAGCCGCGGATAATGCGCTTCACCGTGCGCCCGCCCGTCAGGCGCAGCAGCAGGAGCGGCAGCGTTACCACCGCCCCGCCGACAAACGCCACCAGCGACAGCAGTACCGTCCAGCGTCCGGCCAGCAGCAGGTTGCGAATAATGTCCCAGTCGGTAAAGGTGGTCATCATGCCTGCACCCCCAGCCATTTGCGTCCTGCCGCCATCATCAACTGGCGCAGGGTAATCGACAGCGCTAAGTAAATCCCGGTTGTCACCAGATAGACCTCAAAGCTCAAAAACGTTCTGGACTGGATCAGGTTAGCGGCGAAGGTCAGCTCTTCATACGAGACCTGCGACACCACCGACGAGCCGAGCATCACGATGATGCACTGGCTCACCAGCGCCGGATAAATGCGCTGCAGCGCGGGCGGCAGCACCACGCGAATAAACGTCTGCAGACGGGTCAGCCCCAGCACGCGCCCGGCCTCCCACTGTCCTTTCGGCGTGACCTGAATGCCCGCGCGGATAATTTCGGTGCTGTACGCGCCCAGGTTCACCACCATTGCCAATAGCGCCGCCTCCCCCGCCGTCATCTTCAGGCCAAGATTCGGCAGGCCGAAGACGATGAAAAACAGCTGCACCACAAACGGCGTGTTGCGGATGATCTCCACGTAGCCGCCCCAGATCCGGCTGTACCAGGTGGTGCGTCCGCTGCGGATCGCTGCGCCGAAAATCCCGATTGCCAGCCCGCCGACGGTTGCCATTACCGTCAGCTGAATGGTGACCCACAGCCCGGCCAGCAGCTCCGGCCAGTGCGGCCAGAGGGCTGAAAAATCAAGTTGCTCCGTCATAGGCTCAGGCGCCAAGGTTTGCCGGCAGCGGGGCCTTCAGCCATTGCTCAGACAGGCCGTTCAGCGTGCCGTCCTTGATGCCCTGCTCAATCAGCGCATCCACTTTCGCCTTCAGGGCCGGTTCGTTCTTCTTCAGGCCGATAAAGCACGGTGAGTCTTTCAGCATAAAGCTCGGCACCGGGGCTTTATCCGCGTTCTGGCGCGAAATGGCCGCCACCACGAGGTTGCCGGTCGCCACGTACTGCACCTGGCCGGAGAGGTAGGCCGAGAGCGTGGTGTTGTTGTCTTCGTAGCGTTTCACGTTGGCATCTTTCGGTGCCAGGCCGGTCAGCACCATGTCCTCCACCGCCCCGCGCGTCACGCCGATGGTTTTTCCGCTCAGCGCGGCGGCGTCCTTCAGCTCGGCGCCTTTCGGGCCAAACACGCCGAGGAAGAACGGCGCGTAGGCGCGGCTGAAGTCGATCACCTTCTCGCGCTCCGGGTTTTTACCGAGGCTGGAAATGACCAGGTCCACCTTATCGGTTTGCAGGTACGGCACGCGGTTGGCGCTGGTCACCGGCACCAGCTGCAGCTTGAGCTTCATCTGTTTCGCCAGATAGCGCGCCATGTCTATGTCGTAGCCCTGCGGCTGCAGATCGGTCCCTACCGAGCCAAACGGCGGGAAATCCTGCGGAACGGCAATGCGAATGGTGCCGCGCTTCTCGATATCCTGAAGCTGGTCAGCCTTTGCCGGCAGCTGAGTGAAGAGACAGGCGGCCCCGGCCAGTGCAATAAACAGTTTTTTCATGGTGCTTCCCCGTAACGTTAACATGAAACAAAAGATTCTTTGAATGTGATTTTGCAACTAATGTGCCAGATAAGGCGAAGCGGGGAATTTTCTCTTAAAGCCTGATAAAACGCGAACGGGGCGAAAATACTCTCTATTTTCGCCCCGTTCAATTGCACCATTTCAATGCAAAGCACCAGTCTGATGCCCCATTATCGTTGTTCGAGTTCGTCCAGCTGCTGGTAGAGGGAGGCAATCTCGTGAATGCGCGGACGGCCTTTATCGAGAATGTCATGCAGGAAGGCGTTTGCCAGCAGGTTGATCAGGCTGTTGACCGAGGAATAACTGTCATAGGCGGAGACGCTGTCCAGCGGGGCGCAGAGCTGCCAGCTCGCCAGCGGAAATAAGCTGTGGGCCTGCGGCTCGCACATCAGCAGCACCGGAATACCGCTACTCTGAAGCTGCTGCATCAGCGGACGAATGATGCGCGGGCGGCGGCGGAAGGCCATCATCACCACCAGATCGTCCGGCGTTAGGTCCACCAGCTCCTCGCTCAGGCTCTGGCCCGGCTGCGGCAGGACCAGCACCTGACCGCGCGCCTGCAGCAGCTGCTGGCGCAGGTGGAGCGCCGCCGGATAAGCGTTACGCATGCCGATAATGACAATGCGCCGCGCCTTGACCATGCAGGCCATGGCGTCGGCAAACTGCTGCGCGTCAAGGGCATTGACCCACTGGGTCAGGTTCGCCATCTCCTGCTTGTAGTGGCGCGCCAGCAGCGTGTTGCCCTGCACCGCATCGCGGTTATCGGTGAGCGGCATCCCGCTCTGGCGCAGGGTGCGCAGCTCGTCGCGCATATCCTTATATTTCTCATAGCCCAGACGCTTAAACAGGCGGCTGACCGTGGCTTTCGACACCCCGCTCAGCTGCGCCAGCTCGGCGCTGTTGTAGCTGATCAGGTCGTCAAAATGGTCGAATATAAAGTCTGCCACCCGCTGCTCCTGCGGCGACAGCGACGGGTATTGTGCTTTCAGACGTTCATCCAGTTGTTCCATAGCGCCTCTGTAACTTTTGTTTCATCACATTATACCTTTCTTTATACGTATTCATTATACGTGCCAGTTTACTGAAACTTTTCTTTCAGAACTGGAACAGCTTTTGCAGCGCCTTGTGACTTTCAGTGTTACGAGGACTTCTCATGCAAAGCAACGTCTCCACGCACGGCATGGCCGTTGCGCCCCACCATCTTGCCAGCCAGAGCGCGCTGGCGGTGCTGCGCGAAGGCGGCAGCGCGATTGAAGCGATGGTCGCGGCGGCGGCCACCATCGCCGTGGTTTACCCCCACATGAACGGGCTGGGCGGCGATGGCTTCTGGCTTATCGTGCCGCCAGAAGGCGACCCCATCGCCGTTGACGCCAGCGGCGCGGCGGGATCGCGCGCAACGCTTGCCGCCTACGACGGGCACACGCACATTCCTCATCGCGGACCGCAGGCGGCGCTGACCGTCGCCGGCACGGTGAGCGGCTGGGACGAGGCGCTGAAGGTCTCCCGCGAGATGACCGGCAAGTCGCTGCCGCTGGCCCGCCTGCTGGCCGACGCCATTGACTATGCGCAGAACGGCACCCCGGTCACGGACTCACAGGCCCATGCCACGGCCAGTAAATTCGACGAGCTGAAGGCCATCCCCGGCTTCGCGGAAACGTGGCTGGTGAACGGTAAGCCGCCCCAGGTCGGGAGCCGTTTTTACCAGCCCGCCATGGCCTCAACCCTGACGCGCCTCGTAGAGGACGGTCTGGACAGCTTTTATCGCGGCCCGCTGGCGAACGTGGTGGCGCACGGCATGGAGACGCTGGGCATGCCCGTGACGCTGGCCGATCTTAACGCGCACGTTGCCCGGCGCACCGCGCCGCTGAAGCTGCAGCATCAGCAGGGGGAGATCTTTAACCACGCCCCGCCGACGCAGGGGCTGGTCTCGCTGGCGATACTCGGCATCACCGACCGCCTGAATATGGCGGAGGCCGACGACGCGGACACCATTCACCGCATCGTTGAAGCCACCAAGCTGGCCTTTGGCCTGCGCGATGCCCACATTACCGACCCGCGTGAGCTGAAAACCGAGATTCAGAAACTGCTGGATCCCGCCGCCCTGCAGGCGCTTGCCGACAGGGTTGACGACGGCCACGCCGCGCCGTGGGGAACCGGAAAAGGGCCCGGCGATACGGTGTGGATGGGGGTGATGGATAACAGCGGGCTGGCCGTGTCGTTTATCCAGAGTATTTATCACGAGTTCGGCAGCGGCGTGGTGCTGCCCGATACCGGCATCGTCTGGCAGAACCGGGGGGCGTCGTTCAGCCTCGACCCCGCTCATCTTCTGGCCCTCGCGCCGGGCAAACAGCCTTTCCATACCCTGAACCCGGCGGCGGCGCGTCTTAAGGACGGGCGCGTAATGGTCTACGGATCGATGGGCGGTGACGGACAGCCGCAAACCCAGGCCGCGCTCTTTACCCGCTACGTGGTTCAGGGCGTGCCCTTGCAGGAAAGCATTTCCCGCCCGCGCTGGCTGCTGGGGCGCACCTGGGGACAAACCTCAGACACGTTAAAGCTGGAAGGACGCTTTACCGCTGAGACGGTCTTACGGCTTCAGGTACTCGGACATGAGGTAGAAATATTCCCTGACTTCAGTGAAGCGATGGGCCACGCGGGCGCGATTGTCCGCCACCCCAACGGGCTGTTTGAAGGGGCGTTTGACCCGCGCAGCAACGGCGCGGCCGCCGGATACTGAGGAGAAAACAATGACGACACAACAACCCGACTGGCAGGCGTATCTTGCGCAAATGGAGTCCGTGCTCGGCGTGACGCTGGACGATGCCCGCCGCGCTGAGCTGCAGTTGCAGTTCAGCCGCATTGCCAGCATGGCCGCCCCGCTGATGGCGCTGCCGCTCGACGACCGTCTGGAGATCGCAGGAGTGTATAAAGCATGACGCTACACGAGATGAGTATCAGCGACATTCAACAGGCGCTGAGCGCGGGCGAGCTGAGCGCCCATGAGATTGCCCGCCAGACGCTGGAGACGATTGGGCGCGTTAATCCGCAGATCAATGCCTGGACCACCGTGACGGAAGCACGCATGCTCGCCGAGGCCGAGAACATCGACACCCTGCGCCGCGAGAAGCGCCCCCTGCCGCCGCTGGCGGGCGTGCCCTACGCGGTGAAAAACCTGTTCGACGTTGCCGGACACACCACCCTCGCGGGCGCCGGGCTGTTCAGCCAGCGCCCCGCTGCGGCCGCTGACAGCTTCGCCGTGCGCCAGCTGCGCAGCGCGGGCGGGCTGCTGTCCGGGATGGTGAATATGGACGCCTACGCCTACGGCTTTACCACCGAGAACAGCCACTACGGCGCGACGCGTAACCCGCACGACCTGACGCGCATTGCGGGCGGATCCTCTGGCGGTTCAGCCGCCGCCGTGGCCGCCGGGCTGGTGCACTTTTCGCTCGGCACCGACACCAACGGGTCGATTCGCGTTCCGGCCTCGCTGTGCGGCATCTATGGCCTCAAGCCCACCTTTGGCCGCCTGTCACGATCCGGCAGCCATCCGTTTGTCGCGAGCCTGGATCATATCGGCCCCTTTGCCCGCCGGGTGTGCGACCTGGCATCCGTGTACGACGCGCTGCAGGGCCGGGACAGCAGCGACCGTTTTCAGGCAGAGAGCTCACGCGAGCAGACGCGCCCCCTGCTAGACCGCGGGCTTGACGGCCTGCGCTGCGCGGTGCTCAGCGGCTACTTCACCACCTGGTGCGACGCACAGGCCAGAGACGCCGTGGCGCGGGTGGCGAAGGCGCTCGACGTGCAGGATGAGCTGCAGTTTCCGGACGCCGAGCTGGCGCGCTCCGCGGCGTTTATCATCAGCGCCGCCGAAGGGGGAAATCAGTACCTGCCCGCGCTTCGCCGCGAGCCCGAGCGCTTTGAGCCGCACTCCCGCGAGCGACTGCTGGCAGGCGCGATGATCCCCTCCGCCTGGTATATTCAGGCCCAGCGGTTCCGCGCGCAGGCGCGGCAGGCGTTTCACGCACTGTTTGCCCAGGCCGACGTGCTGATCGCCCCCGCGACGCCGCGCAGCGCCACGCGGATCGGCGAGCAAGTCATGGAGATTAACGGTCAGCCGCTCCCCATCCGCGCCAGCATGGGGATGCTGACCCAGCCGATTTCATTTTTGGGCCTGCCCGTGACCACCGTTCCGCTGCGCACCGCACATGGCGCGCCGATTGGCCTGCAGCTGATTGCCGCGCCGTTTAACGAGCAGGCCTGCCTGCGCGTCGCGCGCGTGCTGGAAGAGAGCGGCATCACCGATGCCCGCCCGGCGGAGGTTGCAGCATGATCAATCACGATGACATTAACCTGCCGTGGGTGGTTGCCGAGGTGACGGCCGCGTTTTACCGCTACGAGGACGCGCTGGTGAGTAACAACATTGCCGTGCTGGACGAGCTGTTCTGGCACGACAAAAACACGGTGCGTCTGGGGGCGGGGGAAAACCTGTACGGGATCGATGAAATCCGCGCCTTTAGGGCGGCGCGCCCGTCTGCCGGGCTTCAGCGGACGCTGCGCCACACCGTGATTACCACCTTCGGGGAGGATTATGCCGTGTGCAGCACCGAGTTTACCCGTGAAGGTACGGAGCGGATTGGCCGCCAGCAGCAGACGTGGGTAAGGTTTGCCTACGGGTGGCGGATCGTGGCGGCGCAGGTGAGTTTGATGGTGTAGACCGGGTAAGGCGCAGCCGCCACCCGGCAAAACATCGCACAATTACTTCTGAAACGGATGCACTTCCCGCCAGTGGTCAGCAATCTGCTGGCGGGTACAGACCCACACCCGATCGTGCTGCTGCACGTAATCCAGAAACCGTTGCAGCGCGCGAAAACGCCCCGGCCTTCCCAGCAGGCGGCAGTGCATGCCGATGGACATCATCTTTGGCGCGCTCTCCCCCTCCTCGTACAGCACGTCAAAGCTGTCCTTCAGGTACGTATAAAACTGCTCGGCGGTGTTAAACCCCTGCGCGGTCGCAAAGCGCATGTCGTTCGCATCCAGCGTATAGGGCACGATCAGGTGCGGTTTGCGGGTGCCGTCGCCGCAGGCCACTTCCGTCCAGAAGGGCAAATCATCGCCGTAGTAGTCGCTGTCGTAGTCAAAGCCGCCGTGCTCCACCACCAGCTGGCGGGTGTTGGGGCTGTCGCGCCCGGTGTACCAGCCCGTCGGCGGCTTGCCGAACAGGTCGGTCAGAATCTGCACCGCCTTATGTAGGTGGTCGCGCTCCTGGCGGATGTCCATGTTCTGATAGTGGATCCAGCGCCAGCCGTGGCTGACCACGTCGTAATCCGCGGCCTTGATCGCCTCAACAATCTCCGGGTGACGCGCCAGCGCCATCGCCACGCCAAAGACCGTCAGCGGCAGGCCGCGTTTTTGAAATTCATTGTGGATCCGCCAGAACCCGGCGCGACTGCCGTATTCGTAAAGGGAGTCCATCGACATGTGTTTGTCCGGGTAGCTGGCCGCGCCGATGATGTCCGACAGGAACTGCTCGGACCCGGCATCGCCGTGCAGAACGTGGTTTTCCGCCCCTTCTTCATAATTGAGCACAAACTGCACCGCGATGCGCGCCTGATTCGGCCACCGCGCGTGCGGCGGGTTGCCCGCGTAGCCGCGCAGATCCCGCGGATAATCCTGTTCGAAAAGCCCCATACCACCCCCAAAAGTTAAAATGGATTCAATGCCTGAAAATGTCCGCTTAACGGTTTGCTCTCCGGGAAGGCCAGATCCCCGTGCTTGCTGGTTGAGAGCCCCAGCGCCACCAGCGACTCCACCATCTTCACCGCCGCGCTGACGCCGTCGATCACCGGCACGCGCAGCTCGCGGGTCAGCTCCTGCGCCAGCGTCGCCATGCCGCCGCAGCCGAGCACGATGGCGCCGCAGCCATCCTCTTTCAGCGCCTGTATACAGCGCGCGCGCACCTTCTCCTGCGCCAGACCGCTGCCGTCCTCCAGCGCCAGCACCGGAAGGTCGATGGCGTGCAGCGCTGCGCAGTGGTCCTGAAAGCCATACTGGTGCAACAGATGGCGGGCAATAATCAGCGTGCGCGGCAGCGTGGTGACCACCGAAAAGCGCGTCGCGACCAGCGTCGCCATATGCATAGCGGCTTCAGCAATGCCGATAACCGGCCCCTGCGCCAGCTCGCGCGCCGCCAGCAGGCCCGGATCGCCAAAGCAGGCAATCACGTGACCATCCACGCCCTGCTCCCTGCCTTTTTTGATCTGTTCCAGGACACCAACGGCGGCGATGGCCTCATCAAAGTGGCCTTCTATAGACGGCACGCCCGCGCTCGGGCAGACCGCGAGGATCTCCGTTCCCGGCGCCGCCACCGCGCGGGCCGCCGCGCCGATGGTTTCCGTCATCGCGAGGCTGGTGTTGGGGTTGATCACTTGTATACAGACAGACATTACGACTCCTTGTGGCCGGCAAACAGCCGGGCAAAATCAGGCAGGCACTCGCCCGCCCGCTCGAAGCAGAGGCTGGCAACGATATGTTCAAAATGGTGCATGAGGGCATCGCTTAATGGCTCAAGCGCCTTCTGGCGCAGCAGATCCACCAGCTGTTCGTGATCGTTGCAGCGGCAGCCCTGACGCCACGGCGCGCCCCAGGTGGCAATCACCAGTGACGATCGCTGGCTCAGGCCGGTCACCATCTCGGTGAGCACCTGGTTGCCGGAGATGGCGTGCAGCTGAATGTGGAAATTGGCGGAGTGGCGAATTGCCGCCGGGCCGTCATAGGCCTCGTGCGCCTGCTGCTCCTGACGAATAATGGCCTCCAGCGCGGCAAGGTGCGGCGGCTGACAGTGCGCCAGCACGTCCGGCAGGTTAGCGACCTCCAGCAGCGCGCGGGTGCGGAAGATGTGCCGCGCCTCTTCCACCGTCGGGCTGGCGACGTGTGCACCACGTTTGGGCGTCAGGGTGACCATTTGCACAGCGGCGAGTCGTTGAAGCACCTTGCGGATGCCCGTGCGGCTCACGCCAAACACCTCGGCCAGCGCCTCTTCCGGCAATTTGCTCCCCGGCAGCAGCTGATGTTCCACAATCGCGGTCATCAGCGCCTGGAAGATGGTTTCGTCTTTGTCATGCAGGTCTGGCGCGGTCTGCAGGGCGTTTATGTTGTTCATTCACCACTCCGAATTTTACTTTCCGTTATCGAATCGTATACATAAAAATAAAATATTGCATACAAGATTTATTATTTTGGCCTGGATCCTGCAACACCGTTTGCACTCCCACTCAACGGGTTTTCATTCACAGGAGCAGGTTTCATGCCAAACAGTCAAAACGCACAGCAGAGTACGGCCGCTGATTCCGGTACGGTTTACAGCCCACGTCTTTGCAATGAGGATCTGGCACCGACGCGTGACCAGAACTGGAGCTGGTACAACATCTTTTCATTCTGGATGTCCGACGTTCACAGCATGGGGGGTTACGTTGTTGCCGCGAGCTTCTTTACGCTCGGGCTGGCAAGCTGGCAGGTGCTGCTCTGCCTGCTGGTGGGGATCTGCATTGTGCAGCTGTGCGCCAACCTGGTAGCAAAACCGAGCCAGATGGCGGGCGTGCCCTATGCGGTGATCAGCCGTCAGGCGTTTGGCGTCTTCGGGGCCAATATTCCGGCGGTGATCCGCGGTCTTATCGCCTTTGCGTGGTACGGCATCCAGACCTGGCTTGCCGCCAACGCGCTGATGCTAGTGGTGCTGAAGTTCTGGCCTTCTCTGGCGAGCCTTACCACCGGTGCCTTCCTGGGCCTGTCGCCGCTGGGCTGGATCTGCTTTGCCATCATGTGGGTTCTTCAGGCGATGGTCTTCTGGCACGGCATGAACGCCATTAAGCGCTTTATTGATATCGCCGGTCCGGCGGTCTATGTGGTGATGCTGGCCCTCGCGGGTTGGATTGTATACAAGACCGGTTTTGACGGGATCTCTTTCACCCTCGCCAGCAAATCCCTGAGCGCGGGCGAGCAGACCTGGCAGATGATCACCGCGACCGCGCTGGTGGTCTCCTACTTCTCCGGCCCGCTGCTTAACTTTGGCGACTTCTCCCGCTACGGCAAAAGCATGGGTGAGATCCGCCGTGGCAACCGCTGGGGGCTACCGTTTAACTTCCTGCTGTTCTCCATCGTCACCGTGGTGATTGTCTCCGGCACCCAGTCGCTGTTTGGCCGCATGATCACCGACCCGATCGAAACCGTCAGCCGCGTAGGTAACGATCTGGCCGTGGCGATTGGCCTGCTGACGATGATCACCGCCACCATCGGGATCAACATCGTGGCAAACTTCGTCTCACCGGCGTTTGATTTCTCTAACTGCTCGCCGCAGAAGATCAGCTTCCGCACCGGGGGGATGATTGCCGCCGTCGGCTCGATCCTGCTCACCCCGTGGAACCTGTTCAACTCGCCGGAGCTCATCCATTACACCCTGGACGTGCTTGGAGCGTTTATCGGCCCGCTGTTCGGCATTCTGATTGCCGATTTCTACCTGATTAAGCGCGGCAAGGTGTCGGTAGACGATCTGTTCGACGACACGCCAAAGGGCAAATACTGGTACCGCAACGGCTTTAACCCGAAGGCCATTGGCGCGCTGATCCCATCCGTTGCCGTAGGTCTGGTGATTGGCTTTATCCCGGCCCTGCATGAAGTGGCAAACTTCAGCTGGTTTATCGGCGTCTTCCTCGGCGGCGTGACCTACCGCTGGCTGGCGCGGGAAGAGCGCGAGACGGCAGGCGCAGCCTCGTTCAGCTCCCGCGTAGCGACGCAAAAAGAGTAACCCCTCCTTCCGGCCGCAGTTTATCTGCGGCCCGTTCATTCTGGCACCGTTCTTGCTGAGCTTTTTCACCCCGCTACGCAAACACTAAGGCAGGACCCACGATGGAATACCAGACTGCGATACGCGGTGCATTTTTCGATATCGCCCAGGTCTGCGACAGCGCAGACGCGATTGCCCAACACGCCCGCTACCTTGAGGACGGGCTGCTGTTTATCCAGAACGGAAAAATTCTGGCGCACATGGCGTGGCAGGAGGGCGAGCAGTATCTCGACCCCCACAAAGGCTACACGGACCTGCGCGGCAGGCTGCTGCTGCCCGGTTTTGTCGACACCCACGTTCATTATCCACAAACGGAGATGATCGGCGCCTTCGGCGAACAGCTGCTGGAGTGGCTAACCACCTACACCTTCCCGGTGGAGAGCCAGTTTGCCGATGAAGCCTACGCGAAAGAGATCGCCGAATTTTTCATTAACCAACTGGTGAGCAACGGCACCACCACCGCGCTGGTGTTTTGCACGCTGCATCCGCAATCGGTCGAAGCGCTGTTTACCGAAGCCCTGCGCCTCAACATGCGCCTTATCGCCGGAAAGGTGATGATGGACCGGCACGCGCCGGACTACCTGAGCGAAGATGCAAAGCAGAGCTACCGGCAGACGCGGGAGCTGATCCAGCGCTGGCATCAACGGGGTCGGCTGGGGTATGCCATTACGCCGCGCTTTGCCCCAACGTCCTCACCCGAGCTGCTCGCCGCGGTCAGCCTGCTCAGAGAGGAGTTCCCGGATACCTGGCTGCAGACCCATCTCAGCGAAAACCCAAACGAAGTGGCCTGGGTGAACGATCTCTGGCCGGAGCACGAGCGCTATCTGGACGTATATCACCACTACGGCCTGACCGGCGAGCGCAGCGTGTTTGCCCACGCGATCCATCTGCACCACAGCGAGTGGCAGTGCCTGCACGACACCGGTTCAGCGGTGGCGTTTTGCCCCACCTCGAACCTGTTTCTCGGCAGCGGGCTGTTTCGCCTGCCCGCCTGCTGGCAGCACAAGGTGCGGATGGGCATCGGCACCGACGTCGGCGCGGGCACCACCTTCAGCATGCTACGCACCCTGGGAGAAGCCTACAAGGTCGGCCAACTGCAGAGCTACCGCCTGCGCGCCAGCGAGGCGTTTTATCACGCCACGCTGGGCGGCGCGCACGCCCTCAGGCTGGACGATAAGATTGGCAACTTCGCCCCCGGCAAAGAGGCGGATTTCGTGGTTATCGATCCTGACGTGACGCCGCTGCAGCGCCTGCGCAATCGCCGCTGTCAGGATATCTACGAGCAGCTATTTGTGCTGATGACCCTGGGCGACGAGCGCAACATCAGTGAGACCTGGATCAACGGCGAGCGGGTGTGGTCAACTGCCCCGGTAGGTTGACCACCCGCCAGGTGCAATCACAAACGGCAGATGGAAGTGCTCGTCTGCCGCTTCTCCCGTCACAAAATCAATTTGCGCGCAGGGGTAAATCGTCTCCCGGCCGGTTGCGCGAAACCACCCGCCGATCTCCGCCACCAGCCGATAGTGGCCTGCGGGCAGGAAAGGGACAAATTCGGTGATGCGACCATTAACGTTGGTAACGCCCGTCGCCATGATTTCGCCCTCCCGTTCTAAGTGAACCGTCACGCCCGCGGCGGGTTTGCCCGTTGAAATATCGAGAATATGGGTGCTGAGCGTGCTCATTCGCTAATCACTCCTTCCAGCCGCAGCAGCGTAATTTCCCGCAGCTGTTCCAGCGCAGCATGGATTTCCTGAGCGTCGCTGTTTTCCAGCCGCGCGCGCAGGGCTTGTAATATCTCCTCGCCGCTGCGGCCCTTCGCGCGGATCAGAAATACGCGCCCAAAGCGGGCCTCGTAGCGGGCGTTACCCTCGCGCAGCGCCTGCGCAAGCGCCGCGTCACGGTCATTCACCGCGCCCTGCTCCTGACGCGACAGCGCCGCCTCCACCTCTTCACCCGCGGGCTTTTCCCCGATGCGCGGGTGCGCGCTCAGGGCTTGCGCTAACGACGCCTCATCCCAGCGCTGCATCAGCGCCTGCGCCGCGATCGTCAATTCACTCCGGCTCGGGTAAGGCCGTCCATAAACCAGCGCCTCAGCCCAGCCGGGGAGCGCCACGCAGGGGGTGAGCAGCGCGAGAGCCTCTTTCTCAGGAAGATGATTGAAGTCGTGCAGTGCGATCATAGTGTCTCCTTTATTGTCCTCCTCCGGGTTGTTGCACAAACCACGCCACTCTTGTCGCCGATGTGAAACAGTCGATTCTGTATGGCTGGACAGGAAATTATTGATTCATAAAAAGGCATATTCACCGTGTTTGCGCACCTTAGCAGTGCAAACTCACCTCCCACAACGCCGTTTTCGCCACTCTGCAGCCTGGTACGCAAATTGCTGAAAGTTTTTACACCCTGCAAAAGGAGAGAAGCATGAAAGCAATCGTCATTGGCGCGGGTATTGGCGGCCTGAGCGCTGCCGTCGCGCTAAAGAAAGCGGGCATCGACTGTACCGTGTTCGAAGCCGTAAAAGAGATCCGGCCCGTCGGGGCGGCCATCTCCATCTGGCCTAACGGCGTGAAGTGTATGCAGCACCTCGGCATGGGCGACATTATCGAAACCTACGGCGGTCCGATGCGTTTTATGGCCTACAAGGATTACCGGCGCGGCGACACCCTGACCCGCTTCAGCCTCGCCCCGCTGGTTGAGCGTACCGGCGGGCGCCCCTGCCCCGTCTCGCGCGCTGAACTCCAGCGCGAAATGCTGGACTTCTGGGGGCGCGACAAGGTGCAGTTCGGCAAGCGCGTGGAACACGTCCACGAAGACGACGCGGGCGTAAGCGTGACCTTTACCGATGGCACCACGGCAACAGGCGATTTTGTGATTGCCGCCGACGGCAGCCACTCGGCGGTTCGTCCGTACGTGCTGGGCTATACCCCGGAGCGCCGCTACGCCGGCTACGTGAACTGGAACGGGCTGGTGAAGATTGATGAAGAGATTGCCCCGGCGCACCAGTGGACCACCTTCGTTGGCGAGGGTAAACGCGTGTCGCTGATGCCCGTCTCCAACGGACGCTTCTATTTCTTTTTTGACGTGCCGCTGCCCGCGGGCCTGGCGGAGGATCGCACCACCCTGCGCGCCGATCTCACGGGCTACTTCCGCGGCTGGGCGCCGCCGGTGCAGAAGCTTATCGCCGCGCTGGATCCCGATACCACCAACCGCATTGAAATCCATGACATCGAGCCGTTCGACAACCTGGTACGCGGCAACGTCGCGCTGCTCGGCGATGCCGGGCACAGCACCACGCCGGATATCGGCCAGGGCGGTTGCGCGGCCATGGAGGACGCCGTGGTGCTGGGCGAATGCCTGCGTGAAAACCACAACATTACGCTGGCGCTGCGGCAGTACGAAGCCCTGCGCTGCGACCGGGTGCGTGACCTGGTGCTGAAAGCGCGTAAACGCTGCGACGTCACCCACGGGAAAGATATGGCGTTGACGCAGGCCTGGTATCAGGAACTCAAAGAGGAGACCGGGGAACGCATTATCAACGGTCTGTGCGAGACCATTCAGGGCGGCCCGTTAGGCTAAACAAGAGGGACAACGATGAAAAGAGAACCGACACCACCCGCCCACTGCACGTTTGAGCCAGAGGACTGGCTGCGCCTGGCGAAATGCTGGCATCCGGTTGCGCGCGCCTGCGACGTCGGCCCGGCCCCCGTCAAGGCCACCCTGCTGGATGAACAGCTGGTGATTTACCGAATTAACGACCAGGTCGTGGTTGCCCGGGACGTGTGTCCGCACCGCGGCGTGCCGCTGACGCTCGGCTTTCACGACGAGCACGGGATTATCTGCCCCTACCACGGCTTACGCTTTGGTGAAGACGGCCGCTGCAACCGCATTCCGTCCAGCCCCGACCAGCCCGTTCCGGCGAAGCTGAATCTGATTAACTACGCGGTGGAAGAGCGCTTCGGCCTGATCTGGACCTGCCTGGCGTTTGACCCGGACAATCCCGTGCCGCTGCCCACCATGCCGCACTGGAGCGACGACGGATTTCAGCAGATCAACTGCCCGGCGTTTGAGGTGAACGGCTTCGCCGGGCGCCAGGTGGAGGGGTTTCTGGATGTTGCCCACTTTGCGTGGATCCATACCGATACCTTTGCCGATCCCAATAATCAGCTTGTCCCTATCTATCAGCCGCAGGAGACGCCCTTCGGTTTCGTGGCCGATTACTGGAGTTCCGTGAGCAACTATCCCGCCAGTTCACCCGTGCAGGCGCCAGAAGGGTTCCAGTGGCTGCGCCATTTTGAAATGCATCTGCCGTTTACCGCCACCCTGACGATTCATTTTCCGGGTGAATCGCGGCTGGTGATTATGAACGCCGCCTCGCCCGTCTCGTCACGGGTGACCCGCATGTTCGCGCCCATCGCGCGCAATTTTGATCTGCATATTCCGGTGGAGGACGTGCATGCCTTTAACCTGCGCATTTTTGAAGAGGATCGCCTGATGGTCGAAACCCAGCGCCCGGAAAGTCTGCCGCTGGATCTCACTCTGGAAGCCCATATTCCGGCAGATAAGAGTTCGATTGCCTACCGCCGTGGACTGAAAAAAATGGGCTTTGGCGAATTTTTCCTGGTATGACGGAGGCCAATATGCTGAACGCGATCGTTGACGGGCTGTGGCGCGAGGGGGATAAAAGCCTCGCCGTCAGGCTGGTGGCCGAAAACGGCGACGCGCTACCGGCGTGGCAACCCGGCGCGCACATTGATGTCCACCTGCCCTGCGGCGTGGTCCGCCAGTACTCTCTGACCGGGGCATGTGGCGACGAGAGCTATCTTATCTGCGTGGGGCGAGAAGCCGCCTCGCGCGGCGGGTCGCGCTACGTTCACGAAACGCTGCGTCCGGGCCAGAGGCTTTCAATCTCGGCCCCGCGCAATCTGTTTCCGCTGCATCAGGCTGAGCGGGTATTGCTGCTGGCAGCAGGGATTGGCATTACGCCGCTGTATGCGATGGCATTGCAGCTGAAAGCGACCGGAACGCCGTTTACGCTGCACTATTACGTCAGAAACCGGGAAAACGCGGCGTTTGCGCGCGAACTCTCGCAGTGCGGTGACTGCATTATTCATACCACCACCCCACGAACCACGCTGGCGGAGCATTTCCCCGCGCCTGAAGCGGGGCTGCACGCGTGGGTGTGCGGACCTGCGGGGTTTATGGAGAAAGCGCGCGATGTGGCGGCGGCGAAGGGATGGAATGACGCCCATATCCACAGCGAGGCGTTTCAGCCCGCTCCCCCTGTCACAAGCGGCGTCGCAGGCGAGATCTTTACGGTCAAGCTTGCCTCTACCGGCGAGCGCTGGCCGGTGCCTGCGGATAAGACCATCGCTCAGGTATTACAGGAAAACGGCGTGGACGTGCCGCTGTCCTGCGAAATGGGGATCTGCGGCGCCTGCCTGACGCCGGTGATTGACGGCGTGGTGGACCACAGGGATAGCGTGCAGTCGGAGGCAGAAAAAAGTGCGGCTGACCAGCAGGTGGCGCTCTGCTGTTCGCGGAGTCACTCCGGGGAGCTGGTGATTGCGCTGTAAAACGAAAAAACCCTGCGATATTGCTATCGCAGGGTTTTCGAATTTGGCGGAAGCGTAGAGATTCGAACTCTAGAACCCTTTCGGGTCGCCGGTTTTCAAGACCGGTGCCTTCAACCGCTCGGCCACGCTTCCAAAGTGAGGCGCACTATAAACATCTATTAGCGCCTTGTAAAGCAGGAATTTTTCTATTTTTGCCTGCAGGCGTTTGACTGCGCAAAAAGTCACCCGGACGCTTACCAGCCCTCCCCCCTTCTCCCCTTGTACATACCGTTACACAGCAACGCTCATCCTTTTAAATCACCGTGGTATAGAATGCCAAAAAAAATAGACGGCCATGTGTTTTGTAATGGTAATAAATCCGGGTAATGCGGGTTTTAACGCATTACTGTCATAGCGCCTTACTGGTTGATGATGAAAATCAAAAATACGTTTTGCTTACATATCCTGATGGCCGTTTTGGCCATTTTAGTCCTGAGTTTTCACCCGCTGGTGACAAGCTTTGATCCGCCGCTTAAATTCCAGCCGCTGATCAAGTCCATGGCAGGGACGACAAAAGAACAGGCGGAAAAAATAGCCACTATTTCCCATGCTTTAGAAGGGAATGCTATTTTCTTCCTTGGTGCGTCTGAGGTCGCCACCTCAGAAGAGGAACATTACGCCGTATTTAATTATTTTAATAAGCAATTGCACCAGCCCGTCGTGGCCTATGGCGATGCGTTTGTCGATGACGAAACGCAATTTTTACTTCTCTCGCGTTTTAAAGATAGCCTTAACGCAAACAGCAAAGTGGTGCTGCTTCTGGCGCCTGACGGTTTTTATTCAAAAGGCCTGCCGCCCGCTATCTATGCGGATAATTTTCCGGGCTCGATTTTTAATCCCCTGATGAAGGATCCGCAGGCGCGCCCGTTCCTGGTTAATTACCTGAAGCATATTGATGCGAAAGAGATAAGCCATTTAACCTTCGGGCAAATGCGTGTGTATGGCTGGCATCCGGCGCTGATGTGGGACGAGCTGAGTTTTCAGTTTGCAAACTTCTGCACCCTGATTAAAAACGACTGGCTGTCGCTGCTCAACATCAGGCCACAGACGGCGCAGCCCTGGCCTCAGCAGCCAACCGCCCGTCTTTCCCCTGACTGGGATAAAGCGCTGGCGAATGCCCGCGAGTTGAATAAAAAGCGCCATCAGAGCGCGGCCACGCTGTGGATGGACAAAACGATTTACGACGAGGACGGTAAGCCGCAGCAGTGGGATGACACGCCGGTGGTGCCGGGGCAGTTCGCCGCGTTCAGGAAAACCGTTCAGCTTTTGAAAGCGCATCACGTGCAGGTGATAGCTATCGTCGACCCGGTTAACCCCTGGGCGCTTTACAATACCGACACCTTCCGCCCGTTCGATAAGCTGATTCAAACCATTCTGAAAGAGAACCAGATCCCGTATTTGGATATGTACGCCATGCCGTATCAGAACGGCTGGAACTGGGATCGTCTGCACCCTACCGAACTGGCCTGGGTGCCAATGCTTCGCTTTATTGCACAGAGTTTTAAATAATGAAAATCGCGATCCGTCTTTTTTGCCTTTATTTACTGCTGGCGATCACCGTCGTTGCATGGACCGCTGTCGATGACAGCATGAGTATGCAGCTGCATTTTGAATATCAAAAATTCTGAGGCGAAATGATGTACAGCTCAGGAATGTTTTTTGTCTGTTTATTTTCATCCGCGCTGGTGTTTGCGATGGTTAATCGTGTTTTACGCCACCGTCTGACCTGGCTAGTTTCCTTATCCGTGGTGACAGCATTAGGCTGGGGTTATATTTTTCAGGGCAATTACAGTGTTCCCGTGGCCGTCTTTTGCTGGTTTTATCTTGTCGCCACGTTAAAAGAAAAAGGCAGATTAAAAACCTGGCAGGCGGTCGTTTTAACGCTGCTGCCTCTGGTTCTGGTGAAATTACATTTTAATTATCACCTCGGCACAATCGGTCTCTCTTTTATGACCTTCCGCGCTGTGGATGTACTGCTGTATCGCAGTAAAAAAGAGGGCCAGAATTTCCTGCACTATTTCTGCTATCTCTTTATGCCCTTTATTATTCTGGCCGGCCCGATGTATCGCTGGCGGACATGGATGAGCGATGTGAACAAGCCGGCATTTGTCCTGAACCGTGAACAGTTTTTAACGGCGCTGGAGCAAATTATTACCGGCATCATTCAGAAGTTCCTGTTTGCCATGCTGATCGATTCGCTCGTCGTGCAGCCCTGGAGCCATAAGCCGTTTACCCTGACCGTGGGCATGGTGATGTCGATTGCCTACAGCGCCTATCTGTACTTCGATTTTGCGGGCTACAGCAATATGGCCATCGGCGCGGGCCGGCTGTTTGGGCTGAATATTCCGGCAAACTTCAACATGCCGCTTCTTGCAAAGAACCCGCAGGATTTCTGGCGCCGCTTCCACATCAGCCTGTCCGAATGGCTGCGCGACGTGGTCTTTATGCCCGTCTATATGAACCTGATGAAGTTTAACTTTTTCCGCCAGAACAAAACGCTGGCGCAAAATATCGGTATTTTTTGCACCCTGTTCTGCATGGGGGCGTGGAATGGCCTGGAACGCCATTACGTCATCAGCGGCGCGCTGTTTGGCGCGATTTCCGTCGCGCACAACATGCTGCTGTGGTCAGCCAAACGCAGCCCAACGTTACACCGCGGATTGCAGTATCCGGCCGTTGCGTTTTTGGGACGAATTCTGACGCTGGGAAGCGCCGCAGGATCCCTTTACATCTTCAGTGGAATGTCACCTCTATGAAAAATCACTCCGATCTTCAGGAACTGCAGGATTTCTTGCGTGCGGCACTGCGCGATCCCGCCTCCCCGCAGCAGCTGGCCATCAGCGGCAGCGACGAAACCTTAAGCTGGCTCCAGCTTTCCTCTGCCGTGACGGACTGGGCAGAGCGTTATCGACGCTGCCAGCCCGCAGACGGTACGCCGATCGTGCTGTACGGCCATCAGCAGGCCGAGTTCGCCGTGGCAATCTATAGCTGCCTGCTGCACAACATTCCGTACATCCCGGTGGACTGCATCTACCCGCAGGAGCGGCTTCGCGAGATCTGCAACCTGACCGGCGCCCCTTACTACTACGACGTGGCGACGCGGCAGTTCATCGCCACCGGCGAGGCGGGCAAGGTCCTGGAGGAGCAGGATCTGGCCTATATCATGTTTACCTCAGGCAGCACCGGAAAACCGAAAGGCGTGCAGATTGGACGTGAAAGCGTATGGCACTTCATGAAGTGGGTCAGCCAGGACTTTTCGCTGCCGGAAAAACCGGTGCTGATGAACCACGCGGTGTTCAGCTTTGACCTCTCCCTGATCCCTCTGCTGGCGAACCTGGCGATGGGAGGCCACATCGTGCTGAATGCCAAAGAGGATATCCAGAAAGAGAACTGGCTCGAGCGACTGCAAAGCAACGCGGTCTCCGCCTGGGTTTCCACCCCCTCTTTTGCCTACCAGCAACTGCTTTCTCCGCACTTTAACAGCGAGTATTTGCCTGCACTCAGCGTCTTTATCTTCATTGGTGAAGTGCTCAATAAAGCGCTGGTGAAACAGCTCCGCCGCCGTTTCCCGCAGGCCAAAATCATCAACTCCTATGGCCCAACGGAAGCGACCATTGCGACAACCGTGGTTGAGATCACGGATGAGATCCTTAACAGCGACAGCGCGGTGCTGCCGGTGGGCGTGATGATGCCGGACAGCAGAATGGAAATTTCCGCCGAGGGCGAGCTGATTATCTGGGGCAAAAACGTCATGCGCGGCTACCTCGGCCTGCCGCAGGAGAACGCGGCTAAACTGCTGCGTCGGGAAAATGATGCGTTCCGCGGCTACCGGACCGGCGATCTGGGTTATGAAGACGGGCTCATCTACTGCCAGGGCCGCAACGACAGCCAGGTCAAGCTGAATGGCTACCGCATCGAGATCGGCGAGATTGAAAACCGCCTGCTGGCCATGTCCGGCATCAGTGAAGCGGTGGTGATGCCGCTGATGAAACCCTGCGGCAGCGTGCTGCGCATCGCCGCGTTCTGCGTGACGGAGCTTGCACCGGATGCGATCAAAACCTCGCTGGCAAACGTGGTGCCCCACTACATGGTGCCTTCACAAATTATCGTAAAAGACGCTTTGCCGCTAAATCCTAACGGCAAAATTGACCGCAAGCTGCTAGACGCTTACGCCCGCACACATTAATTATCCCAGGAAAAATGATGGAACACGATATTCTCGCCCTGTTTGAAAAAGTGTTATCCCGCAAGGTTGGCTTTCACGATGAGCTGATTGAATCCGACATTCTCGACTCCATTCTGGCAGTCGACATGGTGCTGGAGGTGCAGGACGTTTACGGCTGTATGATCCCGCCTACCGACGTGGCGACGGTGCTGAAAACCCCGGCCGATCTCGCCCGTTATATTGAAGAGAACCGTTAACGCCCCCTCCTCTGATGGCTCTGGGACTCCCTCCAGAGCCCATCATTCGCTTTCCCCTTCTGGATACCATTCACACGAATGAAACCCACCGGTTTTACTATTTCTCCTACACTTTAGGGGTACTGTCGGTACGGGAAACAAAACAAGCCAACATCATGAAGACAATAATGGTTCGCTCTGCGCTCAGCCAGCGATCGTTGCGTCTTTAACAGAGGAGTCTGCGGTATGGCATTCGTAACAACGAAAGACGGCGTCAATATTTACTACAAAGACTGGGGTCCGAAAGAGGCTCAGCCCATTGTTTTCCATCACGGCTGGCCATTGAGTGCCGATGACTGGGATAACCAGATGCTCTTCTTCCTTGCGGAAGGCTATCGCGTTATCGCAATCGACCGCCGTGGTCACGGGCGTTCGGACCAGGTCAGCGAAGGGCACGATATGGATCATTATGCGGCTGACGCGTCGGCCGTGGTTGAAAGCCTGGATCTGCACAATGCGGTGCACGTCGGCCACTCTACCGGCGGTGGCCAGGTGGCCCGCTATGTTGCGAAGTACGGCCAGCCGCAGGGGCGCGTTGCCAAAGCGGTGCTCGTGAGCGCCGTTCCACCGTTGATGGTGAAAACAGAAAACAACCCTGGCGGGACACCTGTAGAGGTTTTCGACGGCTTTCGTAAAGCGCTGGCCGCGAATCGCGCCCAGTTTTACCTTGACGTCGCCAGCGGTCCTTTTTATGGGTTTAACCGGGCGGGGGCCAAGGTTTCACAGGGCACCATTCAGAACTGGTGGCGTCAGGGCATGATCGGCAGCGCCAGGGCCCACTATGAGGGAATTAAGGCGTTTTCAGAAACCGATCAGACAGAGGATTTGAAAACCATTACGGTTCCCGTTCTGGTGATGCAGGGGGATGACGATCAGGTCGTGCCTTATAAGAATGCAGCCCTTCTGCAGGACCAGCTGCTGGCGAATAGCGTGCTGAAAATCTATCCGGGCTTCCCGCACGGGATGCATACCACCCACGCGGATACCATTAACGCGGATATTCTGGCCTTTATCCGCTCATAGACGTCAGGTTTACAGATACGCGCAAAAAGAAAAACCCCAGCTTAACGAGTAAGCTGGGGTTTATATCTGGCGGAAGCGCAGAGATTCGAACTCTGGAACCCTTTCGGGTCGCCGGTTTTCAAGACCGGTGCCTTCAACCGCTCGGCCACACTTCCTGAGTGAGGCGAACTATAAACACCTCACCGCATGCTGTAAAGAGTGGCTGCAATCGTTCGCTTTAAAATTAGCCAAAATGTGCTTAATCGGTTGAACTGACAACACATCGGCGATTTTATCAGCATAAAATCCAGCCCTCTCGCTTAGTGCTTTTTGATGTACATATCTTTTGTGAAATAGTACCCCAGCTTATCCGGCGTAAAGCCACCCACCCACGGTTTCACCAGGTGCGTACGGACGTAGTGATAAACCGGAATGGCAGGCACATCACGCCCAAGCAGATCCTCTGCCTGCTGGTAGAACTTACCCCGCTCTGCCGGCGTTTTGGCCTTTGCGGCGTTGATCAAGGCTTGATCGTAGTCCGGGTTGCTGTACTGGCTGGTGTTTTCACTGTCGCCGGTACGGAAGTTGTTCAGGAAGGTCGCCGCGTCGTCGTAGTCGGCAATCCAGGCGTAGCGCACCGCGTCAAAGTTGTGGGTGTGCATGGTATCCAGCATGGTTTTCCACTCCTGATTTTGCAGCTTCGCGTCTACGCCGAGGTTTTTCTTCCACATAGAGCTGGCCGCAATCGCGATGCGCTGGTGCGATTCAGAGGTGTTATAGAGCAGGTTGAAGCTCAGAGGATGGCTTTCGTTATACCCGGCCTCGTTGAGCAGTTTTTTCGCCTCAGCAATACGCTTGTCCAGCGGCCAGCTGGCGTAATCCGGATTCTGCAGCTTGACCCCGCCGATGTCCGGCTGGCTAATCAGCCACGCCGGACGCTGCCCCTGCCCCATCACCTTCTCAGCGATGATGTCTTTATCCAGCGCCATGTTCAGCGCCTTGCGCACGCGGGCATCGTTGAACGGCGGACGGGTGGTGTTGAATTCGTAGTAATAGGTCGCCAGCTGCGGGGAGACGTCCAGCTGGCTGCCCAGCGTTTTCTTCAGTTGAGCAAACTGGTTAATGGGTACCGTATACACAATATCAATTTCGCCCGCTTTATAGCGGTTCACATCCGAGGCCTCGGAGGTGATCGGCAGATAGGTGACTTTGTTAATAACGGTATGCGCGTTATCCCAGTAGCGCGGGTTACGCTCCGCCACAATGCGTTCGTTGACCACCCACTGGGACAGCTTATACGCTCCGCTGCTGACAAAATGCTCCGGTTTGGTCCACTTTTCGCCGAAACGGCCAATCAGCACTTTATCCACCGGCACCAGCGACGGGTGCGCCAGCATCGCCAGGAACGCCGCGTTGGGCTGGGTGAGCGTTACTTCCAGCGTGGTATCGTTAATTGCTTTTACGCCCAGCGTGTCGGGGGATTTTTTCCCCTGAGCGATATCGGCCGCGTTGACGATATGCATGTTGCCGGGATAGCTGGCGTACGGTGAAACGGTTTTTGGATCAACCAGGCGCTGCCAGCTCCAGACCACATCCTCTGCGGTAATGACCGTCCCGTCGCTCCAGGTGATGCCCGGACGTAAGTGGAACGTCCAGACGGTGTTGTCCTTATTCTCCCATTTTTCAGCCAGCCGGGGTTGGATTTCTCCTGACGGGGAGACGCTCACCAGCCCTTCGAATAAATCGCTGATAATATTGAATTCGACATCGCTTTCGACTTTGTGCGGGTCGAGCGAGGCCGGTTCGCTGCCATTGTTTCTGACCAGTTCCTGTTTTTCGGCCAGCGCTGTTCCTGCCGGCACGTTAGCCGCCCAGGTCGCCGTGCTGGCGCACAGGATCCCGGCGGTGAGTAAAGAGAGCGTAAAGCGCGTGCGTGTTTGTGGTTTCATTTCCTTCGCCTTATTGTCTGTTTTATGACGATCCGGAGATAACTCTTAGCGCCCGAAAGGCAATAACGCAATATTTTTCAGTAACCTATAAGAGGTTGATCTGGTAAATACTTTTAAACCGCCGTTCATACTGGTTACACATGCTTTTGCAGAAGAAATGACCACCTTCAGCGCTAACGTGCTGAGTAAAGATGGGTAAAACCACTTTGAGACTGGCGCGCCGTTTCCTATTCTTTCCGTTAATTACATCTGTCATAAGAGAGTGACTCATGGATCGTATAATTACTTCCTCACGCGACCGCACATCGCTACTCAGCACCCACAAGGTGCTGCGCAATACCTATTTCATGCTCAGCCTGACGCTGGCGTTTTCAGCGATCACCGCTACCGCCAGCACCGTGCTGATGCTGCCGTCTCCGGGCCTGATCCTGACGCTGGTGGGGATGTACGGTCTGATGTTCCTGACCTACAAAACCGCTGATAAACCGGTCGGTATTCTTTCCGCGTTCGCCTTCACCGGCTTCCTGGGGTATATCCTGGGGCCGATCCTGAACGCGTATCTGTCTGCCGGTATGGGTGACGTGATTGGCATGGCGCTGGGCGGTACCGCGCTGGTGTTCTTCTGCTGCTCGGCCTACGTGCTGACCACGCGCAAGGATATGTCCTTCCTCGGCGGTATGCTGATGGCGGGTATCGTGGTGGTGCTGATTGGTATGGTGGCAAACATCTTCCTGCAGCTGCCTGCCCTGCACCTGGCGATTAGCGCGGTGTTTATCCTGCTGTCATCCGGCGCGATCCTGTATGAAACCAGCAACATTATTCACGGCGGTGAGACCAACTACATCCGCGCGACCGTGAGCCTGTATGTGTCGCTGTACAACATCTTCGTCAGCCTGCTGAGCATCCTGGGCTTCGCCAGCCGCGATTAAGCAGACCTGCTGAAACAAAAAGGAGAATGCCTCAGGCATTCTCCTTTTTTTATGCCCTAGTCACCGCGGCAAATATAGGTGGGATAGAGCCGGTCCTGTATCAGCCACACGGCGGGCGCAAGCTCGGAGATCGTCAGGTAATAGCGGGCTGTCGGCCTCGCAAAGCCTCCCCACTTTTCGTCCGGGGTATTGTCATTATGCCGACGCCAGGTTTTGGTGTAGCTCAACACGATAACGTTATCATCATCCCGTCGCGACCAGGTAAAATCCACATCCCTGTCAACGATCATGCCCCGGCCTTCAGCCATAGCTGCACCTTTGTACGTTGTTAAGCCGGTGCCGTCCCGATGAAAATAGAACTGGGCCACGGTATTGACCCGGACCTCATTCGCTTTTCCCTCGTTACGCGTAAAGTTAAATTCCGTACTGCAGGCCAGCGCATCACGCTTATATATGCCCCCGGAATAAATAAAGAGCACCAGCGCGCCGCCAGCAAGCGCCCCACCCGCAGCAAACAGAAGTCTCATTTTCATTTTTCTGCCCCGCTTTTATAGCGAATGGTTTTGCACAGGCTGGTTTTATTGACCGGGCATGCACCAATGAACACTTCATCCGCAACTGCAAGGTTAAAGCGGGCGCTGAAATAGTAGATATTGTACGCTTCGCGCGCGCACGCCACGTTATTCGCCTCCAGCAGCACCGCCAGTTTCGAGAGCACCAGCGGCCGGCCATGATCGTTAATAAGCCAGATGCTACAGCCCGCTATTTTCTGCGCGACGGGCTTTGGCGTCATCGGTATAGCGATCTTCTGCTGCTGGTTAAACAGCAGGCCTAACCCCAGTGCTGATGCTAACAATACCGCCGCCGCGGCGCCCCATTTAAGGGAAATACGCTGACGTTTTTCCTCTGGTGGCACGACGGAAGAGAACGGCTGTGCTTCAGCGGGTTGAACAATTTGCGCAGGCTGGCAAATCACATCGGCAACAAAACGGAATCCATACCGGGGTATCGTCACAATGAAATTATGATGTTCCCCAAGAGACTGGAAGCCTTTGCGTAATTCACTGACCGCTTTGTTGAGGTTATTTCCAGACGGCGTAAAGCCATACTC
Organism: Enterobacter cloacae complex sp. I3; assembly: GCF_014896175.1. NCBI lineage: Bacteria > Pseudomonadati > Pseudomonadota > Gammaproteobacteria > Enterobacterales > Enterobacteriaceae > Enterobacter > Enterobacter cloacae complex sp. I3. Next base: position 73,938 of record NZ_JADBQZ010000015.1, on the reverse strand, counting down.
CTCCCAGACGCGTGTAATTAATTCCTCCCGACTCAGATCGTGCCCTTTATGACGAATAAACTCCTGTAAAAGGCGAACGGCTGGCGCCGAGAGCGTTAATACAGACTCCGGTTGACCAACAAGGCTAATTGCATGTGCTTCAGGATCAAATAACAACGAATTATTGCATATAAAAAACATATTTCACTCTCAGCTATTACCGCAGGCTTTTTTATCCCTGTGACATCGGCAAGAAAATCGCTTCCTGAGCTGGTTCTTTTTTCATCAACAGGAATTTTCTTCCCATCCTGGGTAGCGGCATTTTCTTTTAACTATACAACTTTAAGACCAGCAAATCAGGATAAATCACTGTATAGCAGCGGTTAACTAATACAAATTTTCAAAACCTGCTGTTCTGGTTAAAGTTTCCCTGCCCTGAAGCGATACGAAAGCAGACGGTGTCCTGGTGTTAAAAACCGCACAAGAACTCAGAGCAGGCAGGCTGAATGTGAAACAGAAACAAAAAGTGAATATGACAACCGCGTTTTATGTCGCCGCGCTGTCGCTGTCATTTTTCTCAGAAATGACAATGGCCAATATGAGCGTCTATCCAATGGAACTTAACGTGGATAGCGCCGGCGCAGCGCAAATAAAAGTGGCATCGAAAACGGATGATATTCAGTTCATTCGGGTGAGGCAAAAGAAAATTCTTAACCCCGGAACGGCCCAGGAAAAAGAGATTGACGTTGCTTCGTGGAAAGAAGGCGGCGTCGTGGTGACGCCCGATAAATTTGCCCTGGCTGCAGGCGCAATGCGCGTGGTGCGCCTTGTTTCACTGACGCCGCCGGAAAAAGAGACCACCTGGCGAGTCTATTTTGAAGGGGTGAAACAGCCGGACAGCATTATTCCCGGCCAGCCCGAAAGCACGGCAGCGACGGCAAAGCTTGGGGTCAATGTTATCTGGGGGGCGCTGGTACATCTGGCCCCTGCCACGGAGCGCGTTTCGCTGCATATCGATCCCGCACGGGGGACCGTCACCAACGCCGGCACCCTGCGCGTGCCGCTCAGGGAGATCGGTATTTGTCAGTCAGACGACGTCTGTAAATGGATTAAAGAAGACGCCACGATTTATCCGGATACCGAGCGGAAATTAAAAACGCTTAATCAGGTAAACGGCAAGAAATACAAATTCCGCTACTTCAACTGGGTGAAAAAAACCGCTGAAGAAGCTGACTTACCCGTCGTGCAATAACACGACGTCACTGTAAAAACCCTTGTGGTTTGTTTAAAGAGCCAGGGTGCTCATTTGTAAAATATGGAGATATCAATGCGTAAATTTATTAAACCTCTGATGATCGTTGCCGCGATGACCACATCTGCCAGCGCGCTGGCGATCCAGAAAGATATTACCGTCAACGCCAGCGTTGATTCACAGCTGGATATGACCCAGGCCGATAACACGCCGCTGCCAGCCAGTATCGACATGCAGTATCTGCCGGGTCGGGGCCTGGAAAGCTACCGCCTGAACACCAAGGTATGGTCCAACTCCGCTACCAGTAACGTCAAAGTACGCCTCGTTAGCGCAGCTAAGCTCACCAACACGGATGGGGATCAGATTGTACCGATGACGGTTCTTCTGGGTGATAAAACTCTGTCCACCACCGATGCCGAATTTACCGGAACCGAACTGTTCCCGGGCAGCATTGAAAACGGTTCTGCGGTTCTGCCTCTGACCATTTCCCAGACCACCAAAGGCATTCTGAAAACCGGCCAGTACAGCGGCGTTGTAAGCCTGATGCTGACTCAGGCGACCACCACGGAAGGCGGTGCGTAACACCATAGCACCTAAGGAATAACGTCAGAGGGCGCCCGCCCTCTGACGTCAGGATGATGTCGAGGCTCGTTCATGGCGTTTCACAAAAATACTCTCCTTTTTGTTGCTTTATTACCCGCATCTGTCCACCTCGCCTGCGCTGAGATGGCCGTCCCGGCCGGATTCGAAGACCTGGCGAAAACGCAGCGCATGTGGACAGAGGTGAGCTTATACGGCGAGTCGCTTGGCCTTTTCGAAACCGATATCAATCTTGAAACGGTCAGTTTTGTCGCGCCTGAAACTGTGGTCGCGGCCATCAAACGTCAGTTTAACGACGATCCTGCCCTTATCGGCTCCGTTTCCGCAGCGTTGGCCGTTCCGCTTGCCCGTAACGGCAACCTGGCCTGCAGCAGCAACGGCTCCGCGACGGGGTGTGATTATCTCGAAACCCGCCGTGCGGCCATCATCTATGACGAAAACAATGCTCGCATAAACCTGTTTTTTGATAAGCGCTTTTTGCCAAAGCCCTCAGAAGAAATCCAGTGGTATCAGCCCACCCAGGACAGCGAAAACGCGTTGATTCATCAGCAAAATATCAATTTCGTTGCCGACAGGGATTATCAGTCTGCCACCGTTCAGGGCAACGGGGCGCTGGCGCTGACCCAGGACGGCTATCTTAACCTCGACTGGACCTGGCTGGGACAACGCTCGCGTCATCAGCAGCAGCAGGAAATGACCGTTAACAATGCCTGGTTCCGCCAGGATTTATGGCGTGAATATTATCTACAGATAGGCGAGATGGATACCCGCGACCTGTTCAGCAACGCCGGGGGGAATATTAACCTCAGCCAGCTGCCGCTGGGCAAAATTCGTGGCCTGCGCACGGGCTCGACCCGGGCATGGATCAACCCGGTTCAGCAATCGAAGGGCACGCCCATTACGGTGCTGCTTTCGCACGATGCGCGTATCGACGCGCGCCGCGGCAAGGAGCTGCTGGCCAGCTTTTACCTCAACGCCGGGGCACAAACTCTGGATACCCGCGCGTTTCCGGATGGAAGCTATACCGTGACGCTGTCAGTTTACGAAAACAACCGACTGACGCGTACCGAGCAGGTTCCGTTTACCCGTACGGGCATTACGCCATTCGACCGCGTCGAGTGGTTTATGCAGGCAGGGGAAACGGCTAATAACGATCGCAATGATGAACGCAGCCCGGTCGCACAGGCGGGTATACGCCTGCCCGTCACCCCGACGCTGGCGCTGACCAGCGGCGCAACCGTCATGAAAAGGCAGCACTTCCTGGAAAATGCCCTCGACTGGAGCCGCGGCTTTAACGCGGGCCCGATCGACGGGGTATTAAGCACACGCTTTAGCTACCTCTACGGCAGCAAGGGCCAACGCGGTAATATTCAGCAAATCAGCTATAACGACGGGTTTTCGCTGAGCTTCTACCGCAACGCGTTATCCGCAGAAAATTGTGATACCCGCAGCGCAGGTTTTGACGCCGTCAACGGCTGTTATCGTAGCCTCTCGATCATGTTCTCCGTGCCTGTCGGCTCGTGGTACGCCAACCTGGGGTATTCGGATAACCGCAACGAAGGGCGCTACGTTACGCGCCGGGAACTGCCTGACCATGACGATCGTCACGATGCCGGCCTGCCGTGGGAGCCGGTGTATATGACCCGCTCCCGCACGCAGGCCTGGCAGGGCGGGCTGAGTAATACCTTTAGCGCGCGCGGTCTGAACATCAACAGCAGCATTAACCTGTTTATGCGCAACGACCACTCTCGCGACGGGAAAGACAAAGGCGGCTATCTGAGCGTTAGCCTCTCACTGGCGCATAAGCGTCAGGGTGATGCGTCAGGCTATACCTCGCTTGGTGCAACCTGGCAGCACCAGCAGCATCAGAAAAACCAGCTGAGCTACAACGTGGCGCACAACTGGTATGCCGACGCGCGCGGCGAGAATGAATACGGGCTGAGCGCGTCGGGGATTAACAGCGATTCGCTCAATGCCTCGGCGTATACGCGCCAGGGTGGACGTTTTGGTAACGCCAGCCTGACGGTGAGCGACGCATGGGACCGCCAGGATGGGCGCCATACGTTAAGCAGCAGCGGCAACTACAGCTCCACCCTCGCCCTGTCGCGCTCAGGGCTGTGGCTTGGCCGCTGGGGCGATGGACGCCCGGCTTCTGCCGTTGCGGTAAACGTGGCTACGCCTGAGGATTCCCGGGATTCACGCGTCGCCGTCTCGCTGGATAACGGCGGCACCGCGGATATCCCGGCCAACAGCCGTGCCCTTTTTGCGGTGCCGGGTTATCAGCCAACAACGCTGACGGTTAATGAGTCGCTGAACGTCTCATCAGGCGCAAGCAGTGAAATCACGCAGGGTTCCGGGAGCCGGACGCTCTTTATGGTGCCGGGCAAAATGCTTCGCCGGGACGTGCAAACCACCACCCGCTACACCTGGCTCGGCCAGCTCACTGACGAACATCATTCGCCGTTCGTGGGCGGCGTACCGCTGAACGTGAACGGCTGGAACGATCTCGGCAATGGCGGTTTCAGCGCCCAGAGCGACGCCCTGCTGCGCAACCTTTATCTGGTGCGTCAGCAGCAGTTTTATCAGTGTGAACTGAGCGTGAAAAGCATGCGCGACGTGGTGCGTTATGTCGGATCTATCCCGTGTCGGGAACTCACTTTCTCCGCCCTGCCGGATTCGGTCCAGCACCAGGCGCAACTGATGCTCGCCGGGCGGAACGTGCCTACGGGGCCAACGGCCATGAATGCAGAGCACCTCACCAAAGGGAAATGATGTGAACAACTACCTCTTTATTTTACTTTTTTTGACGCTGTGGAGCTGTCAGACGCTGGCGGGCGTCCCTGCCGGAAGAAATTCCAGCGTAGGGATTAGCTACGATCGCGCGGTGCCGCCTGCGCGTTTTGATATCTGGGTCCATGAACCGAGCGGTTACGACACTATCGACCCGCAAAAGTGGGGACGCAACACCCTGACCTGCGAGTCCCGCACCGACCCGACGAACGGAGCGTGTATGACAGCGCCGGTCTGGTTTACCGCGAACCCGGCCGCCCCCTACGCCATTACGCTGCGTTTTACCCACACGTCGACAAATAAAACAGCAGATGTGAAGGTCTATGGGGAAAAACATATGTTTATCAACAACAAAGTTTTCACCTTTGCCAGCTTTGTCAGCGGCGGTACCGCCGATCTCTCGGCCTGGAACCGGGAACCCTATTTTGATTTTTACATCGTTAAAGGCGAACTGGATAAGCTCGCCCAGCCGGGCATCTGGACCGCAACGCTGAAGCAGAACCTGCGCGAATGGGGAAGCGCCGACTGCGGGGGCAACTTTAACGATGTCAACGTCGGGTGTCCGGGCTACCTCACCATAGCCCGCTGGCAGGCGACGATACGCATTGAGGTGGTCGATCCGGGTAACCAGCAGATTTATCTGCCGGCCTTCCCCCACTCAACCCCTCTGGTTAACCTCAATCTGACCAATTTTCCGGGGCGGCCCGGCGGCAGCGAAATCCAGGGCGAGAGCGCGCTGGATATGTGCCTGTTTGACGGTAAAAACAGCGCCAGCACGCGCGTCTATCTGCGCTTTGAGGATGACGGTTTAGCGGCCACGGGCCGTACTGAGGGAGCGTTTTCCGTCAGACGACGCGGTGGAAGCCAGACCGAAGCACGGGATCGGCTCGATTATCAGGTTACGGTGATCAACCCGGTAACGGGCGCAGCAGAAACCGCGGCGAATGGCAAAACGCTGATCTGGCAGGGCACTAATGACCCGCAATATCTGCGTCAGGTTGTGCTGCCGGGTGGACGGGAGAGCGTACTTTGTGTCCCCGCCCCCATCATTCTGAAAACGCCCGCGTTTGCTGCCAGCAGCAAAAATGCCGGGGATTACACCGGCACGCTACGCGTTATCTATACGCCCAGTACCTTATAAAGAGGCCATTGTGAGTTACGCCATCCTCGACAACAATCGTTTTTATGCCGAAGGGTTGCGCTACGCCCTTCTGCGCCGTAACGCTCAGACGCAGGTTGAGAGCGGTACGGTAAAGTGGTGCCGTTCGCTGCTGGCCTGCGACACCCTCGTTGTTCGCTGCCGCTTTTCCGTCGCGGGGACGCACCTGGCGCTGGTCGACATTCTTCTGGAGCTGGAAGCCAGGCGCTGGGAAGGAACGTTGTATCTGGTGTGCAATGAAAAAGGCTGGGCACTGGCTACCCATCTGCGAAAGCGGTTTGCCACGCTGACCTTATATATCATTGATGACCGGATTGCCGTTGCGGATGCGGCGTATCTGCTTGCCAGAGAGCCCCGCCGGGTGCGCACCCTGAATTGTTGCCTGACAGGCATGGAGTTCAACGTGCTCGACAGGCTGGTGAACGGACAATCGGTACGGCATGTCGCGCATATGACGCAGATGAGCGAAAAACAGGTATCGACGTATAAATGCAACGCGCTGAAAAAGCTTAATGCCAACAATCTGCTCCAGCTTCTTCTGTAGGTCGAGGTTTCTCACGCCGCCCCTTATTTGCTAGACTAGGGGCGTTTTTTACTTTATCGACAGAGCACTATGTTCATTTTTGCAGGCCAGGAAATTGAGACCGATAGCGAAGGCTATCTGAAAGACACCACGCTATGGAGCGAGCCGCTGGCGGAGAAAATCGCCGAAAACGAAGGTATCGCCCTCTCCCCCGAACACTGGGAGGTGGTCCGTTTTGTGCGCGAGTTTTATCTCGAATTCAACACCTCTCCGGCCATCCGCATGCTGGTTAAAGCGATGGCCAACAAATTTGGCGAAGAAAAAGGCAACAGCCGCTATCTGTATCGCCTGTTCCCGAAGGGCCCGGCAAAACAGGCCACCAAAATTGCCGGCCTTCCTAAACCGGTGAAGTGTATTTAATACCGAATACCGAAGTTCACATATTCCCTGCCGGGTTGATGCGGTTCCGTTAAGACCTTATCAACCCGGGCGCTGCGCGGCCCGCCTGCTTTCAGCCACGCCATCAGTTTTTCAACCTGCTCCGCGTCGCCGCAGGCGACCACCTCAACGCTGCCGTCGTCCATATTTCGCGCGTATCCCGTTAGCCCAAGCGTCATCGCTTCGCGCTGGGTGCTGTAGCGGAACCCGACGCCCTGAACAACGCCGTGGACCCAGGCAATGGTGCAGACTTTTGACATCTTCCTTCTCCTTATCCGTCTGGCGCGTTGCATTTCCCCAGCGAACTCGGGAAAATGGCGGCCATTTTCTTGAATCGACAGAACAGCAAATTATGAGTGTACGTTTAGTGTTAGCCAAAGGGCGCGAGAAGTCATTACTGCGCCGTCATCCCTGGGTCTTTTCCGGCGCGGTTGCCCGTATGGAAGGCAAAGCCAGCCTCGGTGAAACCATTGATATTGTTGACCATCAGGGGAAATGGTTAGCGCGAGGCGCTTACTCGCCAGCGTCTCAGATCCGCGCACGCGTCTGGACCTTCGATAAAGACGAAACCATCGACATTGACTTCTTCGTCCGCCGCCTGCAGCAGGCGCAGCAGTGGCGCGAGTGGCTGGCAAAGCGCGACGGGCTGGACAGCTATCGTCTGATTGCCGGTGAGTCCGACGGCCTGCCGGGCGTGACCATCGATCGCTTCGGCAACTTCCTGGTGCTGCAGCTCCTCAGCGCAGGGGCGGAGTATCAGCGTGCCGCGCTGATTAGCGCCCTGCAAACCCTGTTCCCGGAATGCGCTATTTACGACCGCAGCGACGTGGCGGTGCGCAAAAAAGAGGGCATGGAGCTGACGCAGGGCCCGGTCACGGGTGAACTGCCGCCTGCCCTGCTGCCGATTGAAGAGCACGGTATGAAGCTGCTGGTGGATATTCAGGGCGGGCACAAAACGGGTTACTACCTTGACCAGCGCGACAGCCGCCTGGCTACGCGTCAGTACGTTGCCGACAAACGCGTGCTGAACTGCTTCTCCTACACCGGCGGTTTTGCCGTTTCGGCGCTGATGGGCGGTTGTGCCCAGGTGGTCAGCGTGGATACCTCGCAGGAAGCGCTGGACGTGGCAAAACAGAACGTCGAGCTGAACAAACTGGACTTGAGCAAAGCCGAATTTATACGCGACGACGTCTTCAAGTTGCTGCGTAAATATCGCGATCAGGGCGAGAAGTTCGACGTCATCGTGATGGATCCGCCAAAGTTTGTGGAAAACAAAAGCCAGCTGATGGGCGCCTGCCGTGGGTATAAGGATATCAACATGCTGGCGATCCAGCTGCTGAACCCGGGCGGGGTGCTGCTCACCTTCTCCTGCTCCGGGCTGATGACCACCGATTTATTCCAAAAAATCATCGCCGATGCCGCAATAGATGCTGGTCGTGATGTACAATTTATAGAGCAGTTCCGTCAGGCAGCCGATCACCCCGTGATTGCTACCTACCCGGAAGGACTGTATCTGAAAGGGTTTGCCTGTCGCGTCATGTAACTTGAAAAGAGAAATATTGCCCGCACTTAATGTGTAAGTCGTATTTCCCGGGAGGTGACTATGATTGCCAGCAAATTCGGTATCGGCCAGCAGGTCCGCCACACTTTGCTTGGGTATTTGGGTGTGGTCGTGGATATCGACCCGGAGTATTCCCTTGATGAACCGTCAGCGGACGAACTGGCGGTGAACGCAGAGCTTCGCGCTGCACCCTGGTACCATGTGGTGATGGAAGGTGACGACGGACAACCCGTACATACCTACCTTGCCGAAGCGCAGCTAAGTAGCGAGCTGCAGGAAGAGCATCCGGAACAACCCACGATGGATGAACTTGCTCAGACTATCCGCAAACAGTTACAGGCTCCGCGCCTGCGGAACTAAGCGTGTAAAAAAAGCCCGATGAACGGGCTTTTTTTTATTACTTCGCCAGCCCCAGACGGGGGATATCGATCGCCGGACAGCGATCCATAACCACCTTCAATCCCGCATCCCGCGCCAGCACGGCAGCCTGCTCGTTAATCACACCCAGCTGCATCCACAATGTTTTCGCCCCGACGGCAATCGCGTCCTGCGCCACTTCCCACGCCGCCTCGGAATTACGGAAGACATCGACCATATCAATTTTTTCCGGCACGTCAGCGAGCGTGGCATAACCCTGCTGGCCCAGTAAGGTTTTCCCCGCCACTTTTGGTGAGACGGGGATGACGTGATAGCCCTGATCGAGAAGGTATTTCATCACCCGATAGCTGGGACGGTCGGGTTTATCGCTCGCGCCCACCAGCGCAATGGTACGCGTGGATGTCAGAATCTCGGCAATATCGTTCTCTTTCATGGTTTTTCTCCTGGCTTTTTTAAAAGTGTACGCCAAAGCGCACATCTCAACCATCCATCCCATACAGATGTATGAGGGCAAAACGGCAAAATATGTCTATATGTTAGTAAACGTGATTATCGAAAGATTTAGATACATTAATGCGGCGACAGTATCTTTGACGGGAGCCTTCTATGAAAACCGGTTTTGCCACTGCTCTGATTGCGTTAGTGATGCCGGTTTGCGTTTTTGCCACCACGCTTCGGCTTTCTGGCGACATTGATCTTCTGGTTCTGGACGGGAAAAAGGTTTCCAGCTCGTTATTGCGCGGGGCTGACAGCATTGAGTTAGATAACGGGCCACATCAGCTGGTGTTCCGGGTCGAAAAAGCGATCGGCCTGACTAACCATGAGCAGCGGATGTACATCTCTCCGCCGCTGATTGTCAGCTTTAATACCCGGCAAATCAGCCAGGTGAACATTACCCTGCCTCGCCTTGAAACGGAGAAGGAATCAGCGGCCTTCGACGCCTCGCCGCGCGTTGAGCTGCTGGACGGGAATGCAATGCCGATCCCGGTCAAGCTGGATATTCTGGCGTTGACCAGCGCCACAAAAAGCCCGGACTACGAGGCCGCAACGCAGGTCTATAACAAAGCCGGCAAACGCGCCTCCCTTCCGCAGTTTGCCACCATGATGGCGGACGACAGTACGCTGCTATCCGGCGTCTCGGAACTGGACGTCATTCCACCGCAGTCCCAGAGCCTGACGGAACAGCGCCTTAAATTCTGGTTCCAGCAGGCCGATCCCGACACGCGGGCCCGGTTTTTACAGTGGGCAAAGCAACAACCTTCATCTTAAGCCACATTTTTTACGCCTTTCTCTTGCAGCGTCAGACGGTTCCCGTCATCGTGTAGTCAGTTAACCTGATGGATATGATTATGGAACTGACAACACGCACGCTGCCTGAACGCAAACACATTGCGCTGGTGGCGCACGATCACTGTAAACAAATGCTGCTTAACTGGGTTCGCCGCCATCAGCCGCTGCTGGAAAAGCATGCCCTCTCGGCGACCGGCACTACCGGTAACCTGATCCAGCGCGAAACGGGTCTGGAGGTGAATGCGATGCTGAGCGGCCCGATGGGCGGCGATCAGCAGGTCGGGGCGCAGATTTCCGAAGGGAAAATTGATGTGCTGATCTTCTTCTGGGATCCGCTGAATGCGGTTCCGCACGATCCGGATGTCAAAGCGCTGCTGCGTCTGGCAACGGTGTGGAATATTCCGGTGGCGACGAACCTGTCGACGGCGGATTTCATCATTGAATCACCGCAGTTTAACTCGCCGGTTGAGATCCTTATTCCGGACTATCAGCGCTATCTTTCCGAGAGACTGAAGTAGCTTTTTTGCCGGGTGGCGGCTACGTCTTACCCGGCCTCCCCCTCGTTGTCTTGGTCGTTATGGCTTCCGCGCCACCGGCACATCAATACTCTTCAATATATCGACAAACACGGATGGCTCCTCTTTATTGAACAGCAGCCACACGCGGTGACGCGCGCGGGTGATGGCCACGTACAGCAAACGCCGTTCTTCGGCATCCGGGAAGTCTTCCGGCACCGGCAGCAGGGCCTCTTCCATGACCGACTCGCGGGCCGGAGCCGGGAATCCGTCGCTGCCCTCCTTCAGCCCCACCACAATCACATAATCGGCCTGCTGCCCTTTGCTGGCGTGAATGGTCATAAATTCAAGCTGCAGTTTCGGCCAGCGGGTAGCGGCTTTTTCCAGCGCAGCAGGCTTAAGGTGATGATAACGCGCCAGCACCAGGATACGTTCATCGGGTTTCGCATAGCCGCTGAGCTTGTCCAGCAGCGGCTCCAGCTGGTCATCCGCCAGCAGGGTGACCGCTTTTTTATCCCCTGCCCGCAGGCTGTTTAGCGGCTTGGCCAGCTGGTGCGGGTTCTGCTGGATAAAGCGGTTGGCGATCTCACCAATCCGTGAATTGAAGCGGTAGGTCGTGTCCAGATCGCTACGGTCGCCTTCGCCAAAATAGTGGTGGAAGGCGGTCGTCAGCGAGAGCTGCGCCCCGCTGAAACGGTAGATGGCCTGCCAGTCGTCCCCCACCGCGAACAGCGAGGTATGTTTATTTTGCGCCCGCAGCGCCGAGAGCAGTGCCGCACGCTGGGGTGAGATATCCTGGAACTCATCCACCAGAATATGCTTCCACGGGCTGACAAAGCGCCCCTTCTCCAGAATGACGATCGCCTGATGGATAAGACCGGAGAAATCAACGGCATTTTCCTCTTTCAGCGCGGTTTTCCAGGCTTTCAATAGCGGAGCCATCAGCTTGACCCGTTTTGAAAATAGATCGCGGATCGCCTCCGGCGCGCTTTCAATCATCTCTGCCTGCGAGCCGCCGTGCATCCGCATCAGGCTGACCCAGCGGTCAAGACGCGAGCCGAGCCGACGAGCCAGTTTTTCATCCTGCCAGAAGCTGCCCTCCGGTACCTCCCAGTTGAGTTCCTCTTCCAGCCATTGACGCCACCCTTTCGCCTGCGCCTTTTTCTCACTGCACTGCTGACGCCACGTTTTAATAAACAACGCCTGTCGCGCCTGCGCGTCGTTTTCCAGTTTACTGATGGCAGGCACTTTTTTACTGCCCTGCTGAATGATATGCAGCGCGAGGGCATGGAAGGTTCTGGCGGTAATATCCCGGGTGTGCAGCCGTTCCTGGATGCGTTCGTCCATCTCCTGTGCCGCCTTACGGCCAAAAGCCAGAAGCAGGATCTGATCGGCAACGGCCTCCCCGGTGGTGAGAAGCCAGCCCGCACGCGCCACCAGCACCGACGTTTTACCGCTTCCGGCCCCCGCCAGCACCAGCAGCGACTGCTCGCCGTTCACCACCGCGCGCGCCTGAGCAGGGTTGAGCGGTGAAGACTCCACCGTACTGAAAAAGTCGGCGTATTGGGTGAGCATGGCGTCCGTCCAGGCCTGGTTATGCGCCAGCCGGCTTTTATCCATATCGTTCAGCCAGGCCTGGCACTGACGCCAGGCATCGCGACAATTGTCGAACTCATCAAGACGCGTCACGGAGAGCGGCAGCGCCGAAAGTGCCTGTCGAATCTTTTGCTGCAGACCGGCGGTCTGCTGGCGCGTCAGCCACGTTTGCTGCGCGTTGCTTTGCGCGATATCGTCCAGCACCTGCTGCAGCACCTGAGCGGCAATCACGCTCATGTCGTGGCTCCACTGCTGCCAGAGCGCGTTCAGGTGATGGTGGAAACGCTGGGTTTCCGCCCACTCGGTACCGTGAAGGCGCACGACTTTGTCGTCAGGCAGAACGAACTCGAGCTCGCCCCACACCAGCCCGCGCTTGCAGTGAATAGCCAGAAGCTGATTAAACGGAATAATGTATTCGTGGCGTTCTCCGGAGACTTTAACCCCGGCGTTGAGCAGAACAACTCTGTCATAGGGGTGTTGCGCCAGGCGTTTGCCTAAAGAAGTTGCTTTCAGTTCCATGTCCCGCCAAATCCACGAAGAGATAATTTACCTGACAGTTTAACTGCCAGTTTTAAGGTGCTCCAGCCTAAAAAAACGTTACAATCATTGGGCGTTAATTTTATCGAAAGGAAGTGAGGGTTTATGCGTACCGTTCTGAATGTGTTGAATTTTGTGCTGGGCGGTTTTGCCACCACCCTTTCCTGGCTTTTTGCCACGCTGGTGAGCATCGTCCTGATCTTCACCCTTCCCCTGACCCGTTCCTGCTGGGAAATCACGAAACTCTCGTTCATCCCCTACGGTAACGAAGCTATCCACGTTAACGAGCTGAACCCGGAGAGCAAAAGCGCCCTGATGAATACGGGGGGAACTTTGCTGAACATTCTGTGGTTGATTTTCTTCGGCTGGTGGCTGTGCATCATGCATATTTTTGCCGGTATTGCGCAGTGCATCTCAATAATTGGTATTCCGGTCGGGCTCGCGAACTTTAAAATCGCCGCCATCGCCCTTTGGCCCGTCGGGCGCAGGGTGGTCCCGGTCGAAGTGGCCCAGGCGGCGCGTGAAGCGAACGCACGTCGTCGTTTTCAGTAAATAAGGACTGGCCGCGTTTATGCTAAGTCCACTGCTTCGCCGTTATACCTGGAACAGCGCCTGGCTCTACAACGTCAGGATATTTATCGCGCTTTGCGGCACGGCTGCCCTGCCGTGGTGGCTGAATGATGTCAAGCTCACCATCCCCCTCACGCTGGGGGTGGTGGCCGGAGCGCTGGCGGATCTGGACGATCGCCTGGCCGGGCGTTTGCGGAATCTGGTCATTACGCTCGTCTGTTTTTTTATCGCCTCCGCGTCCGTTGAGTTACTTTTCCCCTGGCCGTGGCTGTTTGCCCTTGGCCTTACACTCTCCACCAGCGGGTTTATTTTGCTGGGCGGTCTGGGGCAGCGCTATGCCACTATCGCCTTTGGGGCCCTGCTGATCGCCATCTACACCATGCTGGGCGTTTCCCTGTACGACCAGTGGTATCAGCAGCCTGTGCTGCTGCTGTTGGGCGCCATCTGGTATAACCTGCTGACGTTAACCGGCCACCTAATCTTCCCGGTTCGTCCTCTGCAGGATAACCTTGCCCGCAGCTATGAGCAGCTAGCCCATTATCTGGAACTGAAATCCCGGCTGTTCGACCCGGATATCGAGGAAGAAAGCCAGGCGCCGCTTTACGATCTGGCGCTGGCAAACGGCCAGCTGGTCGCCACCCTTAACCAGACGAAAGCCTCGCTGCTTACCCGTCTGCGCGGGGATCGCGGCCAGCGCGGCACGCGCAGAACCTTGCACTACTATTTTGCCGCTCAGGACATTCATGAGCGCGCCAGCTCCTCACACGTTCAGTATGCCGCCCTGCGCGAGAAGTTCCGCTACAGCGACGTCATGTTCCGCTTTCAGCGCCTGCTGTCCATGCAGTCACAGGCATGCCAGCAGCTCGCGCGCTCCATTCTTTTGCGCACGCCCTATCAGCACGACTCCCGCTTCGAACGCGTGTTTAGCCATCTTGATGCGGCGCTCGACCGCGTGCAGGCCAGCGGAACGTCACCGGAACAGATCAAAGCGCTGGGTTTTCTGCTCAACAACCTGCGGGCGATTGATGCTCAGTTGGCGACGATTGAGTCCGAGCAGGCGATGGCACTGCCGGGCAGCGAGGTGGATAACCAGCTTGCAGATGACAGCGTGCACAGCGTGAGCGATATGTGGCTAAGGCTGAGCCGCAACTTCACGCCGGAGTCGGCGCTGTTTCGTCACGCGGTGCGAATGTCCCTGGTCTTATGCGTGGGGTATGCTTTTATCCAGATAACCGGTTTGCACCACGGCTACTGGATCCTGCTGACCAGCCTGTTTGTCTGTCAGCCGAACTATAACGCCACCCGACACCGCCTGGCATTGCGTATTATCGGCACCCTGGTCGGCGTCGCGATCGGCCTTCCGGTGCTTTATTTCGTGCCGTCCATTGAAGGACAGCTGATCCTGATCGTGATCACCGGCGTGCTGTTCTTCGCGTTTCGCAACGTGCAGTACGCCCATGCCACAATGTTCATCACGCTGCTGGTTCTGCTCTGCTTTAACCTGCTGGGTGAAGGGTTCGAGGTCGCCCTGCCCCGCGTACTCGATACCCTGATTGGCTGCGCTATCGCCTGGGCCGCCGTCAGCTTTATCTGGCCGGACTGGCGTTTCCGTAATCTACCGCGAGTGTTAGACAGGGCTATGAACGCCAACTGCCGATACCTGGATGCCATCCTTGAGCAGTATCATCAGGGCCGCGATAACCGCCTGGCTTACCGGATAGCGCGCCGCGATGCGCACAACAGCGATGCGGAACTGGCCTCGGTGGTCTCTAACATGTCAACGGAGCCTCGCGCCACGGCCGAGATTCGTGAGACGGCTTTCCGGCTGCTCTGCCTGAACCATACCTTCACCAGCTATATTTCCACGCTGGGCGCCCACCGCGAAAAACTCATCAACCCGGGCATCCTCAACCTGCTGGATGACGCGGTCTGTTATGTCGATGATGCACTGCATCACCGGCCAGCCGATGAACCGCGCGTGAGACAGGCGCTGGATGAACTTACCCAACGTATTGCGCATCTTGAGCCCGGAAACGACAGCAAAGCGCCTCTGGTGTTACAGCAGATTGGCCTGCTCATCGCCCTGCTGCCAGAAATTTGCCGGCTGCAACAGCAAATCGCTACCTGGAGGAGTGATTCTCCAGTGGCTCAGGCAGCGCATTAAACCACTCCGTCAACTCCCGGCGAATGCCGGCCGGGAGTGCCGCCTCATGCAGCCCCTCGATCGCCCCTTCCAGCGCGAATAGCACTTTGATACTCAGCGCTTTATTTTTCGCCCGCATCTTCAGCCAGCTCTCCCTTGCGCCAAGCGCCCGCAGCGTTTCTTCGTTGGTAATGCCCGCTTCAAAGAGCAACACTTCCAGCTGAAAGGTCAGGTTTGGCAGGTCCTTAAGTCGATTGCGCTGATGCCGCTGGTAACGCTCTTTTCTTGCCGCATTAAGTGCGAAAGTGGAGAGCTGAAGCAGACGCTCCCTGTCCTGCCATAGCCCGTCATCCACCCGGTAATAGTTGAGAAGCACCGGACGGCCCCGCTTCATCAGGGTCAAAAAAGACGCGGCATTTTTCACACAGTATTTCGCACTTTCTTCACAGGCACGGAGGTAGAGCTCACCTTCTGACACCATGGCAAAAACCGCATCATCCACTGCCAGGGTATAGCCGCCGAACAGCGCGCGATGATGAATTTCACCCAGTGGTGACAGGTATTCCTGGGATTTATAAATCCGTTCATAAGATATCTTTTTCATGATATTTCCCTTCAAAATCATAAAGTAACAACGAAATTTCTTACTAGCGGATCCGTTAGCAGGAAAATAGGCAACTTAGCGTCGTTGAGCAAGATGATTTTTCGAAGGGCATCAACATTGAATGAATTTTGCGAGTCGCTTTCCGAAAATGAGGTTGATCTTTATGCATACAGGGATTACTGTATATCCATACAGTAACTACAGGGCTGGAATGAATATGTACACTTCAGGCTATGCAAATCGCTCAACTTCTCTCTCCTCTACCGCGGGCACTGTCGCGCAGAACACCGTTGGGGGTGCTTCGACGGGGCTTATTAGTGAAGTGGTTTACCGTGAAGACCAGCCTCTGTTGACCCAACTCCTGCTGCTTCCGTTATTACAGCAGCTTGGTCAGCAATCACGCTGGCAGCTCTGGCTGACGCCACAGCAAAAACTGAGCCGCCAATGGGTGCAGTCTGTGGGCCTGCCGCTGGCAAAGGTTATGCAGATCAACCAGCTTTCTCCCTGCGATACCGTCGAATCGATGATTCGCGCGTTACGCACCGGAAATTACAGCGTGGTGATCGGGTGGTTACCGGAAGAATTGACGGAAGAGGAACATTTTCGTCTGACCGAAGCGGCTGAAGAAGGGAATGCGATCGGGTTTATCATGCGCCCGGTTCGTCCAGATTCTTATCGCAGAGGACAACTTTCTGGGCTAAAAATTCACTCAAATTTGTATCATTGAGTGAAATTAAGATTTTTCCTGGAATTTTTTTTGACCGCAGGATGCGGTTTTAGTTCCCGGCCTCAAAATTGCGGCAAGGCTTGTCTGGTGCGGTTCTCCTTAATTTTATTGCACAAAATTCGTTCTAAAAATGTTAAATAATAGGTATACGGAACTTTTTTTTTCATATGCCTGACAGACTTCACACTTGTAAGTTTTCAGCTACGTTGTAGACTTTACATCGCCAGGGGTGCTCGGCCTAAGCCGAAGATATCGGTAGATTTATATTTGACCACGCCCCCCGGTGAAGGATTTAACCGTGATTCTCTCTTGAGACCTTCATGGCGAATTTTGGATGATAACGAGGCGCAAAAAATGAAAAAGACAGCTATCGCGATTGCAGTGGCACTGGCTGGCTTCGCTACCGTAGCGCAGGCCGCTCCGAAAGATAATACCTGGTATGCAGGTGGTAAACTGGGCTGGTCTCAGTTCCATGACACTGGCTGGTACAACAGCAGCCTGAACAACGATGGCCCTACTCACGAGAGCCAGCTTGGTGCAGGTGCGTTCGGTGGCTATCAGGTTAACCCGTATGTTGGCTTTGAAATGGGTTACGACTGGTTAGGTCGTATGCCATACAAAGGCGACACCATCAATGGCGCTTTCAAAGCTCAGGGCGTTCAGCTGACCGCTAAACTGGGTTACCCAGTAACTGACGATCTGGACGTGTACACCCGTCTGGGCGGCATGGTATGGCGTGCAGACTCCAGCAACAACATCGCTGGCGACGACCATGACACTGGCGTTTCCCCAGTATTCGCTGGTGGCGTTGAGTGGGCTATGACCCGTGACATCGCTACCCGTCTGGAATACCAGTGGGTTAACAACATCGGTGACGGTGCTACCGTTGGCGTTCGTCCAGACAACGGCATGCTGAGCGTAGGTGTTTCCTACCGTTTCGGCCAGCAGGAAGATGCAGCACCAGTTGTTGCTCCAGCGCCGGCTCCAGCTCCAGAAGTACAGACCAAGCACTTCACTCTGAAGTCTGACGTTCTGTTCAACTTCAACAAAGCGACCCTGAAACCAGAAGGTCAGCAGGCACTGGATCAGCTGTACACCCAGCTGAGCAACCTGGATCCTAAAGACGGTTCTGTAGTGGTTCTGGGCTTCACCGACCGCATCGGTTCTGACGCTTACAACCAGAAACTGTCTGAGAAACGTGCTCAGTCTGTTGTTGATTACCTGATCTCTAAAGGTATCCCAGCTAACAAGATCTCCCCACGTGGTATGGGCGAATCTAACCCAGTTACTGGCAACACCTGTGACAACGTTAAAGCTCGCGCTGCACTGATCGACTGCCTGGCACCAGATCGTCGCGTAGAGATCGAAGTTAAAGGCGTTAAAGACGTTGTAACTCAGCCAGCGGCATAAGTTATCGTCTTATAAAAAAACCCCGCCATGCGGGGTTTTTTATTGTCTGAAGAAAACAAAAATCTATTTTTTGCCCAACAACGCCTGAAGGTCATTTTTCAGCGACGACATCTGGTTGGCGTACTTCTCTTTATGTTCGGCATCCTCAATCAGCTGCACGATAGTTTCCGACAGGGTCTTACCACGCCGTTGTGCCAGCCCGGCCAGACGCTGCCAGACCACGAACTCCAGGTCGATGGATTTTTTCCGGGTATGCTGATGCTCAGCATTAAAATGCCGTTTACGTCGCGCGCGGATAGTTTGCTTCATCCGGTTTAACAACGCAGGATTAATGTGCTTCTCAATCCAGCCATTAACCTGTACCGGTTCATTTTCGAGGGTCAGCAAAATATCCACGGCTTCTTGCGCAGCGCTGGCTTCGATGTAGCAGGTGATCAGCTCCCCTTCACGGTGCTTTTTGACCAGGTACTTCCATTTCCAGCCGCTTTCGAGATTTTCCAGTTGTTGATATTTCATTGCGATCTCAGTGTTACCACGTAACTCTGTTCAGAATATCAGTTTTTTAGCAATCTGCTGAAAAGAAATCATATCCTGTGAGTGACTGCAGCCAATCCGCCCGCTGAAACACCAATCCTGCTTGGGTAGAGCCCCCCGCTTACGGTATACTCCACGCTTTTACATCTGACTAAAAAACATCAACTTTGACCATTACGAAACTAGCATGGCGTGACCTTGTTCCGGATGCCGAGAGCTATCAGGAACTGTTTGCACAGCCCGATCTCGCAAAAGAACACGAATTCATCCTTAGCGATACGCAACCACGCTTACATTATGCGCTGGAGCAGACGTTAAGCCCGTGGGCGACATCGCCCTTCATGCTGCTGAAAGCTCCTGAAGAAGCGGAATATCTGTCGCTGCTTGGGGATGCCACGCGCCAGCTGCGGCCGGACACCACCGCGGTATTTGGCGGCCAGTATCGTATCGCGGGGCATAATATTACCTTCGGACCGGCGGACCAGGCCGACGGTCGTTTTGCTGCTAACGGCGAGGTAATTACCGCTAATTGGGTCGAGGCTGAACAGCTGTTTGGCTGTCTGCGCCAGTTTAACGGCGAGCTTTCCCTGCAGCCGGGGCTGGTGCATCGCGCAAACGGCGGCGTGCTCATCATCTCTCTGCGCACTTTGCTCTCGCAGCCGCTGCTGTGGATGCGTCTGAAAACCGTTGTGACCCAACAGCGCTTTGACTGGGTCGGTTACGACGAGTCTCGTCCTCTTCCTGTCTCCGTGCCGTCAATGCCGCTGTCGCTGACCGTCGTGCTGATGGGTGACCGCGAATCGCTGGCGGACTTCCAGGAGATGGAGCCGGAACTGGCCGAACAGGCAGTTTACAGCGAATACGAAGACAACATTCAGATTGCCGATGCGGACGACATGGCGCAGTGGTGTCAGTGGGTGATGGCCGTAGCGGAACGTTTTGCATTGCCAGCGCCTGCCGCCGACGCGTGGCCGGGTTTAATCCGCGAAGCTGTTCGCTATACCGGTGACCAGGAAACCTTGCCGCTCTGCCCGCTCTGGATCGGCAAGCAGCTGCGTGAAGTCGGTACGATCAGCGGTAACGGTGCGTTTACTGGCGAACAGCTCACGCAGATGCTGGCGCAGCGAGAGTGGCGCGAAGGCTATCTTGCTGACCGCATGCAGGATGAAATTCTGCTGGAACAAATTCTGGTCGAGACAGAAGGCGAACGCGTTGGGCAGATCAACGCCCTCTCGGTGATCGAGTTTCCTGGCCATCCGCGCGCGTTCGGTGAACCCTCGCGAATCAGCTGCGTTGTGCATATTGGCGACGGCGAGTTTACCGATATTGAACGCAAGGCCGAACTGGGCGGCAACATTCACGCCAAAGGCATGATGATCATGCAGGCATTTTTGATGTCTGAGCTGCAGCTTGAGCAGCAAATCCCCTTCTCCGCCTCGCTGACGTTTGAGCAGTCCTACAGCGAAGTGGATGGCGATAGTGCCTCAATGGCGGAGCTGTGCGCCTTAATCAGCGCCCTAGCGGACGTGCCGATCAACCAGAACATTGCTATTACCGGTTCGGTCGATCAATTTGGTCGTGCTCAGCCCGTTGGCGGTCTGAATGAAAAAATTGAAGGCTTCTTCTCTGTCTGTCAGCAGCGCGGTTTAAACGGCAAACAGGGTGTGATTATTCCGGCGCCTAACGTACGCCATCTCAGCCTGTGCCAGGATATTCTGGACGCGGTTGAACAGGAACAATTCGCCATCTGGGCCATCGAAGGGATTGAGGATGCACTACCCTTACTGACAAACCTGGTTTGGGATGGCGAAGGTCAGACAACTTTGATGCAGACTATCCAGGAGCGCATTGCTCAGGCGACGCAGCAGGATGCTCGCCATCGTTATCCATGGCCGTTACGCTGGCTGGGCTGGTTCAGTTCGAACTGATCGGACTTGTTCAGCGTACACGTGTTAGCTATCCTGCGTCCTTCACTAAAATAAGGCTTACTGAGAACATGGTAGATAAACGCGAATCCTATACAAAAGAAGATCTTCTTGCCTCTGGTCGCGGAGAACTGTTTGGCGCGAAAGGCCCACAGTTACCGGCCCCGAACATGCTGATGATGGACCGTGTCGTGAAAATGACCGAAACCGGCGGCAACTTCGATAAGGGTTACGTAGAAGCAGAACTCGATATCAACCCGGACCTGTGGTTCTTCGGTTGCCACTTTATTGGCGATCCGGTAATGCCTGGCTGCCTGGGCCTGGATGCCATGTGGCAGCTGGTTGGCTTCTATCTGGGCTGGCTGGGTGGTGAAGGTAAAGGCCGCGCGCTGGGCGTGGGCGAAGTGAAATTCACTGGTCAGGTTCTGCCTACGGCGAAGAAAGTCACCTATCGTATTCACTTCAAGCGCATCGTTAACCGTCGCCTGATTATGGGCCTGGCGGATGGCGAAGTGCTGGTAGACGGTCGTCTGATCTATACCGCGAACGACCTGAAAGTAGGTCTGTTCCAGGACACTTCCGCGTTCTGATATCGCTTTAAGCGACCCCGGAAAGGCGAAACCTCCGCAGTGCGGAGGTTTCTTTTTTTAAAGAGACGTTATCAGGCTATAAGTGCCCTGTCGCCGATGGCTTCTCGCCAGCCTCCAAGCCATTGTGACCTTTGATTTATCGTCTGATAAGGACACATTTCTTTCGAACGTCCAGCGATGCCGGCCTGATAACCACGTTGATGAGCCCGTTCCAGGCGATCTCGTTTCTGTCTCTTCATGCCTCGTTTCCCTCATTCTTTTGTCTGGTGGAAAGAAAACAGTGTCCGCGCCAGATGCGCAGGCACAGATAACGAATACCCCGAATTAGTCCCAGCGTCAATGTTCAAAATTCATACGGGTGTCATATTTGTGAGCTAGCTGGAAGATCATTTGTACAAAAATTGTGACCCGGCACAAGTAACAACCTGACGCAAAAAACGAAAAAAAAACCGCAATCAGCACCAGGCCGATTGCGGTTTTTGACGATGAATTTTACTTATGGCAGCCGGGAAATTTCCCGGGCGATACTGGCTGACTCCTGCGCCCAACCCTGAGCCAGCACTTTCACCATTTCATCATAGCCATCCTTCTGCTGCTTCAGCTCCAGATGGAAAGGACGCTTAATCAGCTGTCCCTGATGATTCAACAGCCACTCGCCGCTGATGACAACGGCACCGTCATAACGGCCGTGGAAGCCCGTTACCGTGACGTTCAGCGTGTCCTGATCGCTTCCCAAAGGCTGGGAGGCAACAACCCAGCCCGGAAGCTGGCTGCCCAGATTCGCCACCAGCGTATTGCGTAACTGCTGGTCCAGCGGGCTGGCCCACAGGTTGTTGTTGGCGATAACGTACTGTACATCGCTGGTCTGATAGACCACCCCGTTGCCGGCCAGGTAATCCGGCACGGCGACCTGCTCAACCCACAGCAGACGGTTGCCCTGCGAGGCGGAACTTTGCGTAACCGCCTGCGTCACCAGAGGCAGCTGGTAGTAGCTTTTCGTTTCGCTCCCGGAGCTACAGGCCGTGAGTACCATCGCTCCTGCAATCGCTAGCCATTTTTTCATTGTTTCGCCCTCTTCGGCTCAGGATCCTTTTTATCTTTCGCTTCGAACACCAGCGCGTTGCTCTTCTCGTTGAGCGTTTTCAGAACCGGCTGCAGTTCACGCAAGACCTGATCGAGACGCTGCATATCTGCCACCATCTTGTTATACGCCGCCGAGCCAGGCTGGAAGCCCTGCATACTGCGGTTCAGCTCGCGCAGCGTTTTCTGCATATCCTGCGGCAGCTGCTGCATACTCTGGTTTGCAGTGATCTTGTTGATGTTATCCAGCGTGGTCTGCAGGCGCTGCATTGTCGCCTGGCTTTGATGTAACGAACCTGTCGCCGCCTCAATCATTGGGTTCAGAGGCAGATTGTTAATTTTATCCAGCGTTTCCATGAGACGCTGCTGGATCTGGGCCAGACCGCTGCTTACCGTTGGGATGATCTTGTAACCACCAAATTCACGCATACCGGTAATCGGCGGCGCTTTTGGATAGAAGTCCATATCGACATACAGTGCGCCGGTCACCAGGTTACCGGTTTTCAGCGAGCCGCGCAGACCGCGATTCATCAGGTCGGTGATGTGCTCGCCGATATCCTGATTCTCACCAATCTGGTTGATCAGGCGCTCAGGCTCAATGCGGATCAGCACCGGAATACGGTAATCATCATCAAGCATCTGCTTAAGGCCTGGAACAAAGTAAGGCACTTGTCCCACCGTCCCCAGACGAATACCGCGGAACTCAACGGGCGCCCCAGGCTGCAGGCCGCGAACAGAATCCTTAAAGAACATCAGGTAGTCGATGTGATCGGTATAGAGTGCATCCTGAATGCTTTTTTGATCGTCGAACAGGCGGAAAGCGGTGTTCTCCGCAACCGGCTGCCCCAGGTCCAGACCTTCGGGTACGTCAAAACTCACGCCGCCGCCAAACAGTGTTGTCAGCGAGCCCATTTCTACACGCATGCCCGCCGAGGTCAGATCCACCGCGATGCCGCTGTCTTTCCAGAAACGGACGTTGCTGGTAACCAGACGATCGTTAGGCGCATTGATGAACAGCTGATAGCTGATGGATCTTTTCTGAGGATCGAAGGTGCTCTTCTCCACCGAACCCACGCGATAGCCGCGGAAAAGTACCGGGTCGCCCGCCGTGAGCTGGCCCGCTTTTTTACTGTCGAGGATCACGCGGATACCTTTTGCATCAGGCGGTGCTAGCGGCGGTGAATCCAGAAGCTGGTACTGCGCCGGCTGGCTGCCTTTTGCACCCGGCTGCAGTTCGATGTAGGCACCTGAGAGCAGCGTTCCTAAGCCGCTGATCCCTTCACGTCCCACCTGCGGTTTAACCACCCAGAAAACAGAATCGCCGTGCAGGAGTTTTTCCATGCCGGCATTAAGACGCGCCTTAATCTCCACATGGGTTAAATCGTCGGTCAGGGTTGCGCTTTCCACCACGCCCACATCCACGCTGCGGCTTTTGATGGTCGTTTTACCGCCCTCAATTCCTTCGGCATTGGTGGTAATCAGCGTCACTTCCGGTCCCTGATGGCTGTAGTGATAAAACAGGATCCATGCACCGATCAGCGCGGTCACGATGGGGAAAATCCACACCGGCGACCAGTTTTTGACCTTCTGCACTTTCGCCTCTCCACTCTTATTTTCCATGCTCTTACTCTTCCTCATGGCTTGATTCAGGCTCACGATCCCACGATAAACGAGGGTCGAAGGTCATGGCCGCAAACATGGTCATAATCACCACCAGTGCAAACATTAAAGCCCCCATCGCGGGATAAATACTCATCAAACCGCCCATCCGCACCAGCGCAGAGAGAACGGCAATCACAAACACGTCGATCATTGACCAACGACCGACAAATTCGACCACTTCGTAAATCAGATGCATGCGTTCGCTGTCGCGTTTTCCGTGGCCTTTTGCATCCCAACAGAGCCAGGCAATGGCGATCATTTTTAAAGTGGGCACCATGATACTGGCGATGAAAATCACGCCGGCGACAGGATAGGATCCTTCGCTCCACAGCAGTATGACCCCGGCGAGGATCGTCGAGGGCATTTTATCGCCGAGCAAATCGGTGATCATAATCGGCAGAATATTAGCGGGCAGATACAGCATTACGGACGTGACCAGCAGTGCCATCGTCCACTGCAGGCTATTTTTACGGCGAACATGGCCCTTCGTTTCGCAGCGCGGACAAACCTCAAGATCGGCGGGCAGCACGGCGGTACAGCACGGACAAGAACGGAGCTCCTGGCGGATACCCGGCACGCCGACCTTCACCGTCTGCGCGAGCGTCGGTGCCGGGGCGATATCGTCCCAGGCCCAGCGCCTGTCCACGCACTGGAAAGCACGCAGCTGCAGGACACAGTACAGACACCAGGGAATAAAGCTGCTGCCTATCCCCACGTCGCCGTACGCCATCAGCTTCACGAAACTGACCAGTATCCCTGCGAGAAAGATCTCGGCCATCCCCCAGCTTTTGAGCTGAAAAAGGATGCGCGCGAGCCGGATTTTCAGCGATGACGGCATCCTGACGCGGTTAACCAGCAGCAGGATGACGACCAGGCAAAACGCCGGGACTATCTGGACGAATAGCAGAAAAAAGGTGCCGAGGCTGGCGTAATCTTCCGAGAACATCACGCCCGGGATTTCAAGCAGATCCACCTGGCTTGTCATCCCGCCTACCTTCATATAGACGAAGGGGAAGAGATTGGAGAGCAGTAGCATGAACAGTGCTGCCAGCGCGTAAGCGGTGGGACGCTGCCGCGGCGCGTCCCACTCGGTTGTCAACGTCGCGCCACAGCGTGGACACTGGGCTTTATGTCCGTGACCAAGCTCTGGCAACGCCACGAGCATATCGCATTGCGAGCATAATATATGCCTGTCGGCATGGTGCTGGTCACACATATTTAATCCCTGTTATGCGCCGTTTTTCAGAGACTCAAGGTACTCCCAGCGCTCAAATGCTTCTTCCAGGGCTTTTTCAGCCGCGGACATTTCAGCCAGTACTTTCTGAGTATAGTCATGCGATTGGGTAAAGAATGAGGCATCAGCAACCTGCGCTTGCAGCTCCTCAAGCGCGGCCTCCAGCTCTTCAAGACGCTGAGGTAGCCCCTCCAGTTCGCGCTGCAGGTTATAGCTTAGTTTAGCCGAGGTTTTCTTGACAGTTTCTGCTTTTGTTACAGCAGGTTCAGAACTTGTTCTGGACTTCGACTGTTTCTGCGCCAGAGACTGCGACTGCTGCCCTTTTGCGTCGTGATAACCGCCCACGTACTGGCCAATTCGCCCTTCACCTTCGAAGATCCAGCACTCGGTCACGGTGTTATCCACGAACTGACGATCGTGGCTAACCAGCATCACGGTTCCCTGATACCCATCGATCAGCTCTTCGAGTAATTCCAGCGTTTCGACATCCAAATCGTTCGTCGGTTCATCGAGGATCAACAGATTACTTGGCTTCAGGAACAGACGGGCCAGCAGAAGACGGTTACGCTCCCCGCCGGACAGCGCGCGCACCGGTGTCATGGCGCGTTTCGGGTGGAACAGGAAGTCCTGCAGGTAGCCCAGAACGTGACGCGGCTTGCCGTTTACCATCACTTCCTGTTTACCTTCGGCGAGGTTGTCCATAACCGTGCGGTCCGGATCCAGCTCCGCGCGGTGCTGGTCGAAGTAGGCCACTTCCAGCTTGGTGCCACAGTGAATGCGGCCGCTGTCGGCCTGCAGCTGGCCCAGCATCAGCTTCAGCAGCGTGGTTTTGCCGCAGCCGTTCGGGCCGATGAGCGCAATTTTGTCCCCGCGCTGAACCTGCGCAGAGAAATCTTTAACCAGCACCTTGCCGTCAACCTGGTAGTTGACGTTTTCCATTTCGAAGACAATCTTGCCGGAGCGGGACGCCTCTTCCACCTGCATTTTGGCGCTGCCCATGACTTCGCGGCGCTCGCTGCGCTCGCGACGCATCGCCTTCAGGGCACGCACGCGGCCTTCGTTGCGGGTACGGCGGGCTTTGATGCCCTGGCGGATCCAGACCTCCTCCTGCGCCAGCTTGCGGTCGAACTCAGCGTTCTGCAGCTCTTCCACGCGCAGATTTTCTTCTTTCTCCAGCAGATAGGTGTCGTAATCGCCGGGATAGGTGACCAGCTTGCCGCGGTCGAGATCGACAATGCGCGTCGCCATATTGCGAATAAACGAACGGTCGTGCGAGATGAAGATGATGGTGCCGCTGAAGGTTTTCAGGAACCCTTCCAGCCAGTCAATCGCTTCGATGTCCAGGTGGTTGGTTGGTTCGTCCAGCAGCAGTACCTTAGGGCCGCTGACCAGCGCGCGCCCCAGCGCCGCTTTACGCAGCCAGCCGCCGGAGAGCGCCGACAGCTCCATGTCGGGTTCCAGCCCGAGCTGCGCCAGCACCTCGTTAATGCGGTTTTCCAGCTGCCACAAACCGTGGTGATCGAGCATCTCCTGCACTTTCGCCAGTTCGTTGAGATTCTTGTCGCTCGGGTCGGTCATCACCAGATGCGAAATCTCGTGATAGCGCTTCAGGTACTCCGCCTGCTCGGAGATGCCTTCCGCCACGAAATCGTACACGCTGCCAGTCACATGACGCGGCGGATCCTGCTGGAGGCGGGAGACGATCAGATCCTGCTCGTATACGATGCGGCCGTCATCCAGCCCCTGCTCGCGGTTGAGGATTTTCATCAGCGTGGATTTACCCGCGCCGTTACGGCCCACCAGACAGACGCGCTCGTTATCTTCGATATGCAGCTCTGCATTATCGAGAAGCGGTGAGTCGCTGAAAGAGAGCCACGCGCCGTGCATACTAATTAATGACATTTATTTTTCCTTTCAGACCGCGGTAATCAACCAGCAGTTATGAATTTGACGGTTACGGGCGAAGTCCTGAGACAGCGTTTTTTGACTGATTTCTTGTGCTTTCAGTCCCAGGGCTGCCAGGCCGTCATGATCCATACGGAAGCCGCGTTTGTTGTTCGAAAACATAATGGTGCCGCCTTTGCGCAGCAGGCGCTTTAGGTCGGTCATCAGGCGCAGGTGATCGCGTTGAACGTCAAAGCTATCCTCCATGCGCTTGGAGTTAGAGAAGGTCGGCGGATCGATAAAGATCAGGTCGAACTGCTCGTCGGTATCGCGCAGCCAGCCCAGCACGTCGGCCTGCATCAGGCGATGCTGACGTCCGGTTAAGCCGTTCAGACGCAGGTTACGCTCGGCCCACTCCAGATAGGTGCGGGACATATCCACCGTGGTAGTGCTGCGCGCGCCGCCGAGACCGGCATGCACGCTGGCGCTGCCGGTGTAGGAGAACAGGTTGAGGAAATCTTTGCCCTTGCTCATCTGGCCGAGCATGCGGCGGGCGATGCGGTGGTCGAGGAACAGGCCGGTATCAAGATAGTCGGTCAGGTTCACCCACAGGCGAGCGTTGTATTCGCCCACTTCGATAAAGTCGCCCTTTTCGCCCATCTTCTGGTACTGGTTTTTACCTTTCTGACGCTCGCGGGTTTTCAGCACCAGCTTGTTCGGCGCAATCCCCAGCACGGCAATGGTGGCCGCAATGACGTCCAGCATGCGCTGGCGCGCTTTTTGCGCATCGATGGTTTTCGGCGGAGCATATTCCTGAATCACCACCCAGTCCGCATAGCGGTCAACCGCTACGTTGTACTCCGGCAGGTCGGCATCGTACAGGCGATAGCACTCGATCCCTTCCTGCTTCGCCCATTTTTCAAATTTCTTCAGGTTTTTGCGCAGGCGGTTGGCGTAATCCTCTGCCACGCCGGTTGGCTTGCTGTCCGCCGCTTTCTCTGCCAGATGATAGTTTTTCTGCACGCAGTCCAGCGGGCCGTTTTTCGCTTTAAACTGGCGATCGGCTCGCAGCTGAAGGCAGCTCAGCAGCTCCGGCGAGGCGCTGAACAGAGACAGATTCCAGCCGCCGAAGTAGTCCTTCATATTGCGGCCCAGCAGGCTGTGCAGGGCAATCAGCGCAGGCTCGCTGTCGAGACGCTCACCGTATGGCGGGTTGCTGATTACGGTCCCGTACGGGCCCTTCGGCAGCGGGTTGGTCAGGTTCGCCACGTCTTTCACCTCGAAGGTGACCAGCTCGCCGATACCGGCGCGACGGGCGTTGCTGCGCGCGCGTTCAATTACGCGCGGGTCGCTATCCGAACCGTAGAAGTGAGAGGTATACTCCGCCAGGCCCTTACGCGCGCGGGTCTGCGCGTCGTCTTTAACCTCTTTCCAGAGCGCTTCGTCGTGCTGCGCCCAGCCTTTGAAGCCCCAGTGGCCGCGGTGCAGCCCCGGCGCACGGTCAGTTGCCAGCATTGCGGCCTCAATCAGCAGCGTACCGGAGCCACACATTGGGTCAAGCAGCGGCGTGCCCGGCTGCCAGCCGGAGCGCATCACGATGGCGGCGGCCAGGGTTTCTTTGATCGGCGCCATACCGGTGCGATCGCGGTAGCCGCGCAGGTGCAGACCCGCGCCGCTCAGATCGAGGGAGATGCTCGCCGTGTCGCCGTTCAGCCAGACGTTGATACGCAGGTCCGGGTTTTCGCGATCGACGTTCGGACGTTCCTTATTTTTACGCGTGAAGCAGTCCACAATGGCATCTTTTACGCGCAGGGCGCCGTACTGGCTGTTGCGGATCTCGTCGTTCACGCCGTTGAAATGCACCGCGAAGGTGGCGTTAGGCGTGAAGATCTCTGTCCAGTCGATCATCTGTACGCCGGTGTAGAGATCCAGGTCGCTATAGACCTTGCATTCCTTCATCGGCAGCATGATGCGCGACGCCAGACGGCTCCACATCAGGCTCTGGTAAATAAGCCGCGTGTCGCCCTCAAAATGGACACCACCCTGAACCACCTGGCACTCTTGCGCGCCCAGGGCTTCCAGTTCAGTTTTTAACAGCTCTTCCAGCCCACGGGCCGTACTGGCAAAAAGAGAATTCATATCGTCACTTTTACTCTTAGAAAATTGTCGCGCATTATAGCTAATATGGCGTGTATGTCATAAAGTTGAAGGCTTATTTTCATTCGAGGGAGTGTGCAGTGGCGACGTTATCCAGGCTTTTTATTCATCCGGTGAAATCCATGCGCGGCATCGGCGTCACTCACGCGCTGGCAGACATGAGCGGGTTCGCCTTCGATCGAATTTTTATGGTCACCGAGCCTGACGGTACGTTTATCACCGCACGCCAGTTCCCTCAGATGGTTCGCTTTACCCCTTCCCCGCTTCACGACGGTTTGCACCTTACCGCGCCGGACGATTCCAGCGCGGTGATTCGCTTTGCGGATTTTGCGGCTGTCGACGCGCCAACGGAAGTATGGGGCAACCATTTTACCGCGCGCATCGCGCCGGATGAAATTAACCGCTGGCTGAGCGGCTTCTTCTCCCGCGACGTGCAGCTGCGGTGGGTTGGGCCGGAACTGACGCGTCGCGTAAAGCGCCACGACGCCGTTCCCCTCTCCTTCGCGGATGGCTTCCCGTTCCTGCTCACCAACGAAGCGTCTCTGCGTGATTTACAGAATCGCTGTAAAGCCAGCGTACAGATGGAACAGTTCCGCCCGAATCTGGTCGTGACCGGAGCGGACGCCTGGGATGAAGACACCTGGAAAGTCATCCGCATCGGCAGCGTCATCTTTGATGTCGTCAAACCCTGCAGCCGCTGCATTTTCACCACGGTAAGTCCTGAGAAAGGCCAAAAGCATCCTTCTGGCGAGCCGCTGAAAACGCTGCAATCGTTCCGTACCGCGAAGGACATCGGCGATGTCGATTTCGGCCAGAACCTGATCCCACGATCCAGCGGCGCAATCCGCGTAGGCGATGAGGTTGAAATTCTCGCCCGCGGGCCGGCGCGAGTGTACGGCTCAGGCCAGGAAGAAGAAATGGTCGAGGTTGAGACGAATGTCGCCACTGGGGTGGATATTCACTGGCAGGGCAAGGTTATTCGTGGCAACAATCAGCAGGTTTTACTGGAGCAGCTGGAGCAAGCCGGTATTCGCGTACCGTATTCCTGCCGCGCGGGAATTTGCGGATGCTGCCGCATCAAGCTGCTGGAGGGAGAAGTGAGTGCGCTGAAAAAATCTGCAATTGGAAATGACGGCACAATCCTGTGCTGTAGCTGCGTACCGAAAACCTCGGTACAACTGGAAGCTTAAACCGCTTGTTCGAGGCTGAAGGCATCGACGCGCAGCTGTGGCTTCAGCCTGTCATTCATGACTTTGATCGCATCACCTAACTGCATTACACGCCCGGCAATCGTCACGCCGGGCTGCGCCAGCAGACAGAGTGCGGCGTTTTCGCCCGGTTCAACCACTAACAGGCTCACCTCTTCGGCGGTATCGCTCAGGTTAACGCTGGCCGCATCGCCCGTTGCTGGCGTCCAGTCCATGCCGTGAGGCAGGAAATGCCAGCTTTTCGGCATTTGCGGTTTCAGGAAACGGATAGCCACCAGCGCATTTAATACCAGTTCGGCACGCTGCTCTTTAGAGAGCATCAGGTCGCGGCATTTTTCTTCAAAGGAGAAATAAAGCGCCGCATCGTCAACGCAAAAGCCCGATGGAGAAAACGCGTCCGGGGTTAACATTCGGCGGGCAAAACGAGAACGAAACAACATGCCATTGGCTAAATCGAGCATCATACGGTCATGCTCGTCGCAAAAATACCAGCGCCAGTTATCGTCAGGTTTAATTCGCATGTGTCTCTCCCGTCCCCAAACGTCCTGTACTAAAAATGTCCTGTTCGCCGCTTCGTTTATAACACTAGTAATAAAAGACGATAATGTCTAAATAAGCAACAGTGACGGAATATAAAACAACCAGGGCTGGAAATAAAGCCCTGGTTGTCTGATTAAGAAAAAAGATCAGATATGCGTAACGATTTCTTTAATCAAAGGCGGGCCTTTAAAAATAAAGCCGGAATAGATTTGCACCAGTGACGCACCGGCCGCCATCTTCTCGCGCGCAGCAATCACCGAGTCGATACCGCCGACGCCAATAATCGGTAAACGGCCTTTTAATTCCGCAGACAGCGCGCGAATAATTTCGGTGCTTTTTAATTGTACCGGACGGCCACTTAACCCACCCGCTTCGTCACAGTTTTTCATTCCCTGAACGAGCGAACGATCGAGCGTGGTATTCGTTGCAATCACCCCGTCAATATTATGGCGAACCAAACTGTCGGCAACCTGGATCAATTCTTCGACAGAAAGATCCGGCGCGATCTTCACCGCGACCGGAACATATTTATGGTGGATCGCCTGGAGTTCATTTTGTTTATTTTTAATGGCACTCAGAAGATCGTCCAGCGCTTCGCCATATTGTAAGGAGCGCAGCCCCGGGGTATTGGGTGAGGAAATATTCACCGCGATATACCCGGCATAGGCGTAGACTTTTTCCATACAAATCAGGTAGTCATCTTTACCCTGCTCAACCGGCGTATCTTTATTTTTGCCAATATTGATGCCTAACACCCCATCAAAATGGGCTTTCTTCACGTTCTCTACCAGATGATCAACGCCGAGGTTATTAAAGCCCATGCGGTTGATCAACCCTTCGGCTTCGACCAGGCGGAACAGGCGCGGCTTGTCATTTCCCGGCTGCGGGCGCGGCGTGACGGTACCAATTTCGATGGAGCCAAAGCCCATCGCGCCCAGGGCATCAATGCACTCGCCATTTTTGTCCAGACCGGCCGCCAGACCCAGCGGATTTTTAAAGGTCAGCCCCATGCACTGCACAGGCTTTTCCGGCACGTTTTGACGCACCAGGGCCGCCAGAGGCGTTCCTGTAATACGACGTAATTGCTGGAATGTAAATTCATGAGCGCGCTCGGGGTCGAGCTGGAAAAGGGCTTTACGAACGAAGGGGTAGTACATGAACTCTCCTGGATTCCCGGTGTGCAAACCGGGAGGGGATTATGGGCGATCCCGTCACGAAAGGGAATTGACCTGCGGCAAAAAAATCGGCGTAAAACGCAATCGTTTACCTCCCACTCTCTTTCTTATGCAGTTTTTCGCAGTTTAATTGCGGATAAATCATTTAGTGGAATAACCGCGCGGTGTCACACTCCTGAAAATTGTTATGAATGTTAGACAAAAGCAAACAATTAGTTATAAGGAGGAAGTATGCGCGTCATTACCCTGGCCGGAAGTCCACGATTCCCTTCGCGTTCCAGCGCCCTGCTGGAATATGCCCGCGACAAGCTCAATGCCCTGGACGTGGAAGTGTGCCACTGGAATCTGCATAACTTCGAACCTGAAGATTTGCTGTATGCCCGCTTCGACAGCCCCGCGCTGAAAACCCTCACTGAGCAGCTCAAGGAAGCGGACGGCCTCATCGTTGCGACCCCGATTTATAAAGCCTCTTTTTCGGGCGCGCTGAAAACGCTGCTCGATCTTCTCCCCGAGCGCGCACTGGACGGCAAAGTGGTTCTGCCGCTGGCAACGGGCGGCACGGTGGCCCATTTACTGGCGGTGGATTACGCCCTGAAGCCGGTGCTGAACGCCCTGAAGGCGCAGGAGATCCTTCACGGCGTTTTCGCGGATGATTCGCAGGTCATTGACTACCAGCATAAGCCGCACTTCACGCCGAATCTGCAAACGCGCCTTGATGCCTCGCTGGAAACTTTCTGGCACGCGCTGCATCGCCGGGATATCCAGGTTCCTTCTTTTAATCCGCCGCAGGGAGTCGCACATGTTTAAAACCATAACCCGCCTCGGACTGGCTGGCCTGATGGCGTTTACCGCGCTGGCACATGCCGCAGAAACCGCACCGGACAGTTTACGGATTGGATACCAAAAAGGCAGCGTCAGTATGGTGCTGGCAAAAAGCCACCAGCTGCTGGAAAAACGCTTCCCGGACACCAAATTCTCATGGGTGGAGTTCCCGGCAGGGCCGCAGATGCTTGAAGCCCTGAACGTCGGCAGTATCGATCTGGGCAGTACGGGCGACATCCCGCCTATTTTCGCTCAGGCTGCCGGGGCAGACCTGGTATACGTCGGTGTAGAACCCGCTAAGCCGAAAGCCGAAGTCATCCTGGTACCTGAAAACAGTGACATTAAAAGCGTCTCCGACCTTAAAGGGCGTAAGGTCGCTTTCCAGAAAGGTTCCAGCTCGCACAACCTGCTGCTGCGCGCCTTACAGGAAGCTGGGCTCAAGTTCACCGACATTCAGCCCGTTTACCTGACGCCCGCCGACGCGCGCGCCGCGTTCCAGCAGAAGAATGTTGATGCCTGGGCTATCTGGGATCCTTACTACTCCGCGGCATTACTGCAGGGTGGCGTACGGGTGCTGAAAGACGGTACCACGCTGAAGCAAACCGGTTCGTTCTACCTCGCCTCACGCCCTTACGCCGAAAAAAACGGCGCGTTTATTCAGGGCGTACTGGATACCTTTACGCAGGCAGATGCCCTGACCCAGAGCCAGCGTCAGGCGAGCATCACCCTGCTGGCAAAAACCATGGGCTTACCTGAGCCGGTGATCGCGAGCTACCTCAGTCACCGTCCGCCCACCACCATTACGCCTGTCGACGCACACGTCGCCGCGCTTCAGCAACAGACTGCTGACCTCTTCTATCAAAACCGCCTGGTACCAAAACAGGTCGATATTCGCGAACGCATCTGGCAGCCCGCTGGCAAAGAAGGAGCTAAATCATGAGTCTGAATCTTTTCTGGTTTTTACCCACCCACGGTGATGGACACTATCTTGGTACAGAAGAGGGCTCGCGCCCGGTTGACCATGGCTATCTTCAGCAGATTGCCCAGGCAGCGGACCGAATCGGTTTTACCGGCGTGCTGATCCCGACCGGACGCTCGTGCGAGGATGCCTGGCTGGTGGCCGCGTCGATGATCCCGGTCACCCAGCGCCTTAAATTCCTGGTTGCATTGCGCCCGAGCGTCGTTTCACCCACCGTGGCGGCGCGTCAGGCAGCAACGCTGGACAGGCTCTCCAACGGCCGCGCTCTGTTTAACCTGGTGACGGGCAGCGATCCGCAGGAGCTGGCGGGTGACGGCGTGTTCCTCGACCATACCGAGCGCTATGAAGCCTCCGCCGAATTTACCCGCGTCTGGCGACGCCTGCTGGAAGGCGAAACCGTCACCTTTGAAGGTAAGCATATTCACGTTCGCGACGCAAAGCTCTACTTCCCGCCGGTGCAGCAGCCGCGCCCTCCGCTCTATTTTGGCGGATCGTCGAATGTGGCCCAGGATCTGGCCGCCGAGCAGGTCGATCTCTATCTGACCTGGGGCGAGCCGCCCGAGCTGGTGAAAGAGAAAATTGCCCAGGTCCGCGCCAAAGCCGCCGCCCATGGCCGCAAGGTGCGCTTCGGGATTCGCCTGCACGTGATTGTGCGCGAAACCAATGAAGAAGCCTGGCAGGCGGCAGACCGTCTGATCTCCCATCTGGACGATGAGACCATTGCGAAGGCGCAGGCTGCGTTTGCCAAAACCGACTCCGTCGGGCAGCACCGCATGGCCTCTCTGCACAACGGCAAGCGCGAGAATCTGGAAATCAGCCCGAACCTGTGGGCGGGCGTGGGTCTGGTACGCGGCGGCGCGGGCACGGCGCTGGTCGGCGACGGGCCAACCGTGGCTGCACGTATTAATGAATACGCTGACCTGGGCATCGACAGCTTTATTCTCTCCGGCTATCCGCACCTGGAAGAGGCCTACAGGGTGGGCGAGCTGTTATTCCCGCATCTGGATGTCGCCGTTCCGGAAATTCCGCAGCCGCAGCGGCTCCAGTTGCAGGGCGAAGCCGTGGCAAACGAGTTTATTCCGCGCAAAGCCGCACAGAGCTAAGGAGTGACCATGTCTGCCACCTCACAAAAATGGCTGCTGCGCGCCGCCCCGTGGTTTTTGCCCGTCGGCATCGTGGCGCTCTGGCAGCTCGCGTCGACCACCGGCTGGCTGTCGAGCCGCATTTTGCCCTCTCCGGAGGGCGTTATCGAAGCGTTTTGGTCGCTGAGCGTCAGCGGAGAGCTGTGGCAACATCTGGCGATCAGCTCCTGGCGCGCGGTGATTGGGTTTTCCATCGGCGGCAGCATCGGTCTGGTGCTGGGTCTGATCAGCGGCCTTTCACGCTGGGGGGAAAGGCTGCTGGATACCTCCATCCAGATGCTGCGCAACGTGCCGCATCTGGCGCTGATCCCGCTGGTCATTTTGTGGTTTGGGATCGATGAGAGCGCCAAAATCTTCCTCGTGGCGCTGGGCACGCTGTTCCCGATATACATCAACACCTGGCACGGCATCCGCAATATCGATCGCGGTCTGGTGGAGATGGCGCGCAGCTACGGCTTATCGGGTTTTTCCCTCTTTGCTCACGTGATTCTGCCGGGCGCCCTGCCCTCCATTATGGTCGGGGTGCGCTTTGCGCTCGGCCTGATGTGGCTGACGCTGATTGTGGCGGAAACCATCTCAGCCAACTCCGGTATTGGCTACCTGGCGATGAACGCCCGCGAATTCCTGCAAACGGACGTGGTGGTGGTCGCCATCATTCTGTATGCACTGCTCGGCAAACTCGCCGACGTCAGCGCACAGTGGCTGGAGCGCAGCTGGCTGCGCTGGAACCCGTCCTATACCCTTCAGGAGGCGAAAGCATGAATACCGCACGACTAAATCAGGGCACGCCGCTGCTGCTGAACGGCGTAACCAAACGCTACGGCGAAAACACCATCCTTAACGGGCTGGATCTGCACATTCCCGCCGGCCAGTTTGTGGCTGTAGTCGGGCGCAGCGGCGGCGGAAAAAGCACACTCCTGCGTCTTTTAGCCGGGCTGGAAGCCCCCAACGGTGGAGAGATTCTGGCAGGAACCACGCCGCTGGCCAATATTCAGGACGATACGCGCATGATGTTTCAGGATGCGCGCCTGCTGCCGTGGAAAACGGTGATTGATAACGTCGGGCTGGGGCTCAAAGGCAACTGGCGGGATGAAGCCCGTCAGGCGCTGGCCGCCGTCGGGCTGGAAAACCGTGCAGGTGAATGGCCTGCGGCGCTGTCGGGCGGCCAGAAGCAGCGCGTGGCGCTGGCGCGAGCGTTGATTCACCGTCCCGGCCTGCTGCTGCTTGATGAGCCACTCGGCGCTCTTGATGCCCTCACGCGGATAGAAATGCAGGATCTGATTGAATCCCTCTGGCAGGCGCACGGCTTTACGGTACTGCTGGTGACGCATGACGTGAGCGAAGCCGTGGCGATGGCGGACCGGGTATTGCTTATAGAAAACGGGAAAATCGGTTTGGATCTGACGGTGGACATCCCGCGCCCTCGTCGCGTGGGCTCGGCGAGACTGGCGGAGCTGGAAGCCGAAGTGCTGGATCGGGTGATGAAACGTGGGGAAGCGGAGATTCAACGGATAAAGGCCAATGCCTGATGCCCTCACCCCGGCCCTCTCCCCGTGGGAGAGGGAGAAAACCGATGCCCCGCGCCCCCACGTAGGCCCGGTTAGCGTAGCGCCACCGGGCTTTTTTACATCAGGCCAGCGCCTTAGCAATCTTCTCGTACAGATCGCCAGACAGATTTTCCAGCCCTTTCAGCTGCTCAAGCGCGGCGCGCATCTTCGCCTGACGCTGCGCATCATAACGTTTCAGGCGGATCAGCGGCTCAATCAGACGTGATGCAACCTGCGGGTTACGGCTGTTCAGCTCGGTCAGCATTTCCACCATAAACTGGTATCCGCTGCCGTCTTCGGCGTGGAACGCGGCCGGGTTACTGCTGGCAAATGCGCCAATCAGCGAGCGAACGCGGTTCGGGTTGCTCATGGTGAACGAACGGTGCTTCAGCAGGCTGCGAACCTTGCTAAGCGCATCGGCCGCCGGGCTGGTCGCCTGCAGAATAAACCACTTGTCCATCACCAGACCATCCTGGTGCCACTTGTCGTCATACTCCTGCATCAGCGCATCGCGGCACGGCAGTTCAGCGGCAACGCTTGCCGCCAGGGCCGCGAGCGCATCAGTCATGTTGTCCGCTTCGTGATACTGCTTGCTCACCAGCGTGTTCGCCAGTTCGGCCTCACCAAACGCAAGATAGCGCAGGCATGTATTGCGCAGGGTACGCTTGCCGATATCCGCATGCTCCACGCGATACGCGTCAAGCTTGTTAGCGTTGTAGAGTGCCAGGAATTCATCCGCCAGTTCGGTCGCCAGCGTGCGGGTCAGCGCTTCGCGCACCGCCACGATGGCAATCGGGTCGATGATGTCGAACAGCTCCGCAATTTCAGTCGCGGACGGCAGCGTCAGAATTTCAGCCGCCAGCGCCGGGTCAATCTTCTCATCCAGCAGGATGGCGCGGAACGCGTCTGCCACATGCACCGGCAGCGTCAGCGGCTGGCCCTGCTGGTAACGGTTCACGTTAAGCTTGATGTAGGTTGCCAGCAGGCTCTGCGCCGCGTCCCAGCGGGAGAAATCGTTGCGGGCGTGACGCATCAGGAACGTAAGCTGCTGGTCGCTCCACTTGTACTCCAGCTTCACCGGCGCGGAGAACTCGCACAGCAGCGCAGGCACCGGCTGGAAGTAGACGTTATCGAAGATAAAGGTCTGCTCTGCCTGGGTCACGTTCAGCACGTGGTGCACCGGGTGGCCGCCCTTCTGCAGCGGGATGACGTTGCCTTCGTTGTCGTACAGCTCAATGCTGAACGGAATGTGCAGCGGATATTTTTCTTCCTGCTCGGCGGTTGGCGGCGTGCGCTGGCTGATGGTCAGAGTGTACTGCTCGGTTTCCGGGTTGTAGTCGTCCTTAACGGTGACAATCGGGGTCCCGGCCTGGCTGTACCAGCGGCGGAAGTGAGAAAGATCAACGTTGGACGCGTCTTCCATCGCCTGCACGAAGTCGTCGCAGGTAGCCGCGCTGCCGTCGTGACGTTCGAAGTAAAGCTGCATCCCTTTCTGGAAATTCTCTTCACCCAGCAGGGTGTGGATCATGCGGATAATTTCAGCACCCTTCTCGTACACCGTCAGGGTGTAAAAGTTATTCATTTCAATGACTTTATCCGGACGGATCGGGTGCGCCATTGGGCTGGCATCTTCCGCAAACTGCAGGCCGCGCATGGTGCGCACGTTGTTGATGCGGTTGACCGCCCGCGAGCCCAGATCGGAGCTGAACTCCTGATCGCGGAAGACGGTCAGCCCCTCTTTCAGGCTCAGCTGGAACCAGTCGCGGCAGGTGACGCGGTTACCGGTCCAGTTATGGAAATACTCGTGGCCGATAACGCGTTCGATATCGAGGTAGTCTTTATCGGTGGCGGTATCGGTACGCGCCAGCACGTACTTGGAGTTAAAGATGTTAAGGCCTTTATTCTCCATCGCGCCCATGTTGAAGAAGTCGACGGCGACGATCATATAGATGTCGAGATCGTATTCGAGGCCGAAACGCTCTTCATCCCACTTCATGGAGTTAATGAGTGAAGTCATCGCCCACGGCGCGCGGTCAAGGTTGCCGCGGTCAACGAACAGCTCCAGCGCCACTTCGCGGCCAGAGCGGGTTTTGAAGGTATCGCGCAGCACGTCGAAATCACCCGCCACCAGCGCAAACAGGTAGCACGGTTTCGGGAACGGATCCTGCCACTGCACCCAGTGACGGCCATTTTCCAGCTCGCCCTCACCCACGCGGTTACCGTTGGAGAGCAGGAACGGATAGAGGGTTTTATCGGCAATGATTTTGGTGGTAAAGCGCGCCAGCACGTCCGGGCGGTCCAAGTACCAGGTAATGTGGCGGAAACCTTCGGCTTCACACTGGGTACACAGGGCCACGCCTGACTGGTAGAGCCCTTCCAGCGCCGTGTTGGCGGCAGGGCTGATTTCATTCACGATGCGCAGCGTAAAGCGTTCCGGCAGGTTGTCGATGACCAGCTGGTTGCCTTCTTCTTTATAATCTGACCAGGCTTCATCGTTAATGTGCAGGGAGACCAGCGTCAGGTCTTCGCCATCCAGACGCAGCGGTACGGCAGTCGCGCTGTGGCGCGTCACCTGGCTTACCGCCGTCACAACGGTTTTTGTGGCATCCAAGTCAAAAGTCAGGTCGATATCGCTAATCAGGTATTCCGGCGCACGGTAGTCGTGGCGGTATTTGGCTTGTGGCTGTTGTGTCATAGAAAACCTTATGCATCGTTTGTCGAGTAACGTTTCAATATATTCCTGTTGCGTAAAACGCGCTATGCAGAATGTTCATCTTTTCAGGCTTAAACACCTTTTTCGCTACATTTGTATAACACGGGGCACGAAATGCTCTCGACCATAAAGTGTGCTTATGTTGTGATCGGGGTTCAATAAATCACTAAACAAGGTATACTCCGGAGTTGTTTATTGTACTAAACGCTCCCGTGAGAGGATGCTACAGCGCACCTATGACTCAATTCGCTTCTCCGGTTCTGCATACGTTGCTGGATACCGACGCGTATAAACTGCATATGCAGCAAGCCGTTTTCCACCATTACTATGACGTTCACGTCGCGGCGGAATTCCGCTGCCGTGGTGACGACTTGCTCGGTATCTACGCAGACTCCATTCGTGAACAGGTCGATGCGATGCAGCATCTGGCGCTCACCGATGACGAATATCAGTGGCTTTCTGGCCTGCCTTTCTTTAAAGCGGACTATCTGAACTGGCTGCGCGACTTCCGCTATAAGCCTGAACAGGTCACCGTGACCAACGAGAACGGCAAGCTGGATATTCGTCTTGAAGGTCCGTGGCGGGAAGTGATCATGTGGGAAGTGCCGCTTCTGGCCGTCATCAGCGAGCTGGCTCACCGCTACCGTTCGCCTGAAACGGGCGTCGAACAGGCGGTCGCCTCGCTGGAGAACAAACTTGAGGCATTCTCAACGCTGACCGAAGGGCTGGATATGTCCCGCTTCCGCCTGATGGATTTCGGCACCCGTCGCCGCTTCTCTCGCGAGGTTCAGCAGGCTATCGTTGAACGTCTGCAGCAGGAGCCGTGGTTCGTGGGTACCAGCAACTACGATTTGGCTCGTCGCCTCAACCTGACGCCAATGGGCACCCAGGCGCACGAGTGGTTCCAGGCGCATCAGCAAATTAGCCCGGACCTGGCTAACAGCCAGCGTGCGGCGCTGGCTGCGTGGCTTGAAGAGTACCCGAATCAACTCGGGATCGCCCTGACCGACTGTATTACGATGGATGCCTTCCTGCGCGACTTTGGTCCCGAGTTCGCTGAGCGTTACCAGGGGTTACGCCACGACTCAGGGGATCCGGTTGAATGGGGCGAAAAGGCGATTGCTCATTACCAAAAACTCGGCATTGACCCGATGAGCAAGGTACTGGTCTTCTCCGATAATCTCGACCTGGCAAAGGCCGTCGAACTGTATCGTCATTTCAATGCCAGAATTAATCTGGGCTTCGGGATCGGTACCCGGTTGACCTGCGATATTCCTCAGGTAAAACCTCTGAATATCGTGATAAAGCTGGTGGAATGTAACGGCAAGCCGGTGGCTAAGCTCTCCGACAGCCCGGGTAAAACCATCTGCCATGACAAAGCGTTTGTTCGCGCATTGCGCAAAGCGTTCGATCTCCCCCAGATCAAAAAAGCCAGTTAAGCACATAAGGGAGCCTTCAGGGCTCCCTTCCCTTATTTATTTCTCAATTCTTCTCTTTTGACTGCGAAATTTACTTGTCTGATAGCGGTTGGCAGGTAACATAGATATCCCCCCGTCTTGGGGTGGACAAGTGTTTATTTTTTCCGACTATTAACAGAGAGAATATTATGAGCGTTGTGCCTGTAGCCGACGTACTCCAGGGCCGTGTCGCCGTTGACCAGGAGGTCACCGTGCGCGGATGGGTGCGTACTCGCCGAGATTCTAAAGCTGGCATCTCCTTCCTTGCCGTCTATGACGGTTCCTGCTTTGATCCTGTACAGGCCGTCATTAATAATTCTCTGCCCAATTACAATGATGACGTTCTGCGCCTGACGACGGGTTGTTCCGTTATCGTCACCGGTGTGGTTGTGGCATCCCCGGGCCAGGGCCAGAGTTTCGAGATCCAGGCTTCTGCCATTGAAGTGACCGGCTGGGTTGAAGATCCGGACACCTACCCGATGGCGGCAAAACGTCACAGCATTGAATATCTGCGTGAAGTCGCACACCTGCGTCCGCGTACCAACCTGATTGGTGCGGTGGCTCGCGTGCGCCATACGCTGGCCCAGGCGCTGCATCGCTTCTTCGATGAGCAGGGGTATTTCTGGGTGTCTACCCCGCTGATCACCGCGTCCGATACGGAAGGCGCAGGCGAAATGTTCCGCGTCTCGACGCTGGACATGGAAAACCTGCCGCGCACGCCGGAAGGTAAAGTCGACTACGACAAAGACTTCTTTGGTAAAGAAGCCTTCCTTACGGTATCCGGCCAGCTCAACGGCGAAACCTACGCCTGTGCGCTGTCTAAGATCTATACCTTCGGCCCAACCTTCCGCGCCGAAAACTCCAACACCAGCCGCCACCTGGCGGAGTTCTGGATGCTGGAGCCGGAAGTGGCGTTTGCCGATCTGAATGACGTTGCAGGTCTCGCAGAAGCGATGCTGAAGTACGTCTTCAAAGCGGTGCTGGAAGAGCGTCCTGACGACATGAAGTTCTTCGCCGAACGCGTAGACAGCGATGCTGTAGCGCGTCTGGAGCGTTTCGTCTCTGCCGACTTTGCGCAGGTGGACTATACCGATGCGGTAGCGATCCTTGAGAAATGCGGTGAGAAGTTTGAGAACCCGGTTTACTGGGGCGTCGATCTGGCGTCTGAGCACGAACGCTATCTCGCCGAGAAACATTTCAAAGCGCCGGTTGTCGTTAAAAACTACCCGAAAGACATTAAGGCCTTCTATATGCGCCTTAACGAAGACGGGAAAACCGTGGCAGCGATGGACGTACTGGCGCCGGGCATCGGTGAAATCATTGGTGGTTCTCAGCGTGAAGAGCGTCTGGACGTGCTTGACGCGCGCATGGCAGAGATGGGGCTCAACCCTGCGGACTACAGCTGGTATCGCGACCTGCGCCGTTATGGCACCGTTCCGCACGCTGGGTTCGGTCTGGGCTTCGAGCGTCTGATCGCCTACGTTACCGGCGTTCAGAACGTGCGTGACGTAATTCCGTTCCCGCGTACACCACGCAACGCCAGCTTCTAAGCAACGCAACAGACAATGGCCAGCATTTGCTGGCCATTATTTTATTCTGCCCTGTCAGTTTTTGTCAGCGTAAAGTCAGCGTTTTTAAACCACTACCCCGTCACAACCGCTACCTGTTACGTTTTGTTTCCGCGAAATATCCAGCCACAAAAAATTAACCTCATTCTTATTGCGATTATTACATTCTGAAGTAATAGCACAAATTTCAACCAATTTTTCAGCCATCCAGAAGTCTTTTTTGGGTCATAAGAAAAAACGAGTCGTTTAACATTCGTTTATAGGAATTGCCTTTATCCAAATTAAACATAAGGAATTCATATATATAGAAAACAAACCGATGCTTAATTCGCCAGGGGGTTCTGAAATTTGAGATGGTTCACAAAGTTCCCAAAATTACACATTTAGTTACACATATTTTCTTTCTGTAACTCAATCTTGAGAATTGTAGCACTTTCAGGCTAGCGAAACGCTTCGGTGAATGGAAAGATGCCTGTCAGATACATAAAGACACCAAACTCTCATCAATAGTTCCGGAAATATTTATTGACAGAATTTATTGACGGCAGTGGCGAGTGTCATAAAAAAACCAATGAGGGTAATAAATAATGATGAAGCGCAATATTCTGGCAGTGGTAATCCCTGCCCTGCTGGTAGCCGGTGCAGCTAACGCTGCAGAAATCTATAACAAGAACGGCAACAAACTGGACTTCTACGGTAAAGTTAACGGCGAGCACGATTTCGTGACCACCGGCGA
Organism: Enterobacter cloacae complex sp. I3; assembly: GCF_014896175.1. Taxonomy (NCBI): domain Bacteria; kingdom Pseudomonadati; phylum Pseudomonadota; class Gammaproteobacteria; order Enterobacterales; family Enterobacteriaceae; genus Enterobacter; species Enterobacter cloacae complex sp. I3. The sequence goes on along the minus strand of NZ_JADBQZ010000015.1, from coordinate 30,913 downwards.
CAACTCTGACAGCACCGACCAAACATACGCGCAGATCGGTTTCAAAGGCGAAACTCAGATCAACGACCAGCTGACCGGTTACGGCCAGTGGGAATACCGCTTCATGGCAAATGATGCGGAAAATAACGCACAGAAAAATAAAAACCGTCTGGCTTTCGCGGGTCTGAAAGCGGGCGACGCTGGCAGCATCGACTACGGTCGTAACTACGGTATCGTTTACGACGTAGAATCCTACACCGATATGGCGCCATCCTTCTCTGGTATGACCTGGGGCGGTAACTACGTTGATAACTTTATGACCAGCCGCAGCACCGGCCTGCTGACCTACCGTAACAGCGATTTCTTCGGTCTGGTTGACGGCCTGAGCCTGGGCGTTCAGTACCAGGGTAAAAATGACCGTGATGATGTCTTCAAATCAAACGGTGACGGCGTAGGCTACTCTGTGGGTTACGACTTCGGCGAAGGCTTCGGTGCAATCGCATCTTACAGCAACGCTAACCGTACTCTGAGCCAGAAAGCTGATGGCCAGGGTGACAAAGCTGAAGCATGGGGTGTTGGTCTGAAATACGACGCTAACAACATCTACCTGGCAACCACCTATGCAGAAACCCGTAACACCACCCGTACCGGTTCTGACGGTGATGCTGGCTTCGCGAACAAAACGCAGAACTTCGAAGTGGTTGCTCAGTACCAGTTCGACTTCGGCCTGCGTCCAGCAATCTCCTACGTGCAGACCAAGGGTAAAGACCTGGTTGGCGTAACCAATGCTAACGGCACCTTCTCAGGCGGCGATGCAGACCTGGCTAAATTCATCCAGGTTGGCGCGACTTACTACTTCAACAAAAACTTCAACGTGTGGGCTGACTACTACATCAACCTGCTGGACAAAGACACCGACTACGCGAAAGTGGTTGGCGGCCTGAACGGCAACGACGATATGGCTGCTGTGGGTGTAACCTACCAGTTCTAATCAGAACACCACTTTGTTATATGCATAATGAACAGGGCTTCGGCCCTGTTTTTTTATGCCTGACAGAAAATAATGGCGACTTTTGAAAAGCCGCACGCTTTTCGTCGCAAACGGTTGGCATTTTGTAAATCTACCGTTAACCTGATAGCGGATTTCACTTCTGTAATCACAATGGAACTTCGTCATGTTTGAGAACATTACCGCCGCTCCTGCCGACCCTATTCTGGGCCTGGCCGATCTGTTTCGTGCCGACGACCGCCCTGGCAAAATCAACCTGGGTATTGGTGTATATAAAGATGAAACCGGCAAAACTCCGGTACTGACCAGCGTTAAGAAAGCTGAGCAGTATCTGCTGGAAAATGAAACCACCAAAAACTACCTCGGTATTGATGGTATCCCTGAATTTGGTCGCTGCACCCAGGAGCTGCTGTTCGGTAAAGGCAGCGCAATTGTGAGTGACAAACGTGCGCGCACGGCGCAGACCCCTGGCGGTACCGGCGCGCTGCGCGTGGCGGCGGATTTCCTTGCGAAAAACACCTCTGTGAAGCGCGTATGGGTGAGCAACCCAAGCTGGCCGAACCACAAGAGCGTCTTTAACTCTGCGGGCCTGGAAGTGCGCGAATATGCTTACTACGATGCGGCAAACCACGCTCTCGACTTTGACGGCCTGCTCTCAAGCCTGAGCGAAGCGCAGGCGGGTGACGTGGTGCTGTTCCACGGCTGCTGCCACAACCCAACCGGTATCGATCCAACGCTTGAGCAGTGGGAACACCTGGCGAAGCTCTCCGTTGAGAAAGGTTGGCTGCCACTGTTTGACTTTGCTTACCAGGGCTTCGCCCGCGGCCTGGAAGAAGATGCCGAAGGCCTGCGCGCGTTCGCAGCCGTGCATCAGGAGCTGATCGTTGCCAGTTCCTACTCCAAAAACTTTGGTCTGTACAATGAGCGTGTAGGTGCCTGTACGCTGGTTGCGGCTAACGATGAGACCGCCGATCGCGCTTTCAGCCAGATGAAGTCCGTTATCCGCGCTAACTACTCTAACCCGCCGGCACACGGTGCGTCTGTTGTTGCGACCATTCTGAGCAACGATGCGCTGTGCGCGATTTGGGAACAAGAGCTGAACGATATGCGTCAGCGTATCCAGCGCATGCGCCTGCTGTTTGTGAACACCCTGGCGGAGAAAGGCGCTGACCGCGACTTCAGCTTCATCATCAAACAGAACGGTATGTTCTCGTTCAGCGGCCTGACCAAAGAGCAGGTTCTGCGTCTGCGTGAAGAGTTTGGCGTATACGCCGTAGCCTCTGGCCGCGTAAACGTTGCAGGCATGACCCCTGACAACATGGCGCCACTGTGCGAAGCGATTGTCGCCGTCCTGTAATTTGCGCCCACAAAAAAGCCTGCGTTAAGCAGGCTTTTTTTATGCTGGTTACCAGACAGGCATTTCATCCTGAAGGAACGGGTTATGGAGCCGTTCATAACCCAGCGTCGACATCGGACCGTGTCCAGGGATAAACGTTACGTCATCACCCAGGGGCAATAACTTCTGTTTGATCGACTGAATCAGCTGCCCGTGATCGCCGCGCGGAAAATCGCTGCGTCCTACGCCACCTTTGAAAATCACATCGCCGGAAATCAGCAGACGGGACTGGTCGTCAAAGAAGACGATATGGCCTGGCGTATGCCCAGGACAATGCAACACCTGTAAAGTCACATTCCCTACGTTAACGCGCTCTCCTTCGTTCAGCCAGCGATCGGGCGTCAATGGCAGACACTCATCAAGGCCAAACATGCGGCTTTGGGCGGGTAACCCCTGCAGCCAGAACTCATCTTCTTTTTCCGGGCCAATAATCGGCACACCGTAGTGTTTAGCCAGTTCAGCTGCTGCGCCTACGTGGTCGAGGTGACCATGCGTCAGTAAAATCTGCATCAGCGTCACGCCGCTGTCGGCAACGTCCTGCTTGATTTTCTCAGCGTCACCGCCGGGATCGACAAGCGCGGCCAGTTTGGTTTGCTCGCACCAGATTAATGAACAGTTCTGGGAGAACGCGGTAACCGGAATAATACGATAGTTCATACTGCTCCTGTGTTTCGTTATTACCAGTGCCGAACCGGCCCGGTATCAATATGCACAAAGTTGCTACGTGGGTAATATCCTACACCACCCGCGCGCATAGATAACGCGGCTTTGCGAATATTGGCTAACGAAACGCCTTCAATGTGGAAATCCATTGCCTGTCCCTTCGTGTGGTAGCTTTTTTTCGCTACCCCACGGCTATGGGCGCGCAGTTCATTGTTGGTATCAATTGAGCGATAACCAGAAATAAGCTGCACCGGCTTGCTGGTGCCCAGCAGGCCCTGAAGGCGGAAAAGCTGATCAAACAGTCCTGGGTCGATGGCTTTTACTTTATTCGCGCGGAAATCACGGAAAAAATGGTTGAGTCTTGCTAATTCATCCTGAATATAGCCTCTGCCATCGAAAAACTCCGCTTTTAGCGACTCACCGGTGTGAAGATTGCTGAGCGTTAAAACGCGCGGACGAGGTGTCGAGAGGGTGGCAAATGCTGGCGTCGGTAAGATGGCCGCTGCGCCAAGCGCAACACCACCTAACGCCAGCAGCTTGCGGCGATTAGCGTCAAATTTGTCCATGATAATCAGGTCTACAGGTCAAGGAAATCGTAATATGCTTAGCGCACGAAGGGCACCTTAACTGGCAAAACAGGGTACGTCAAGGCGCCCAACCCCAGTGAATACGCGGCTTACAGCGATATTGGCCCCGATTCACCATAACTTACGACAATCATTTTTCCCGAACTACTTCATTTACCTGATTAATTGTTCCGCTTTTGGCAAAATTTGTGCGCCGGATCGCGCGGTGAGATCATAATTGTAAATATCTGTACGGTACTGCGTGCGACCGTCTTCACCCACAAACGCTGTCAGATAATAAAGATTAACCGGAATGTTGTGGCGAATATTCACGTAGCGCGTATCACCCTGCTTCAGGGCGTCAGAAATACGCGTATCGTTCCAGCCCGCATCCTGCAGCAGCATGTTGGCCAACTCCGAGGCTTTATTCACGCGCACGCAGCCTGAACTCAGTGCCCGGGTATCTTTCTGGAACAGATTGTGGTTCGGCGTATCGTGCAGATAGATAGCATCTGAACTTGGCATGTTGAATTTGTAGCGCCCCAGCGAGTTATGCGCTCCGGGAGCCTGCTGGAAGCGGAACGGCAGGTTGGAGGCAGTGATCGTCGACCAGTCGACCATGTAAGGATCGATCGCCTCTTTACTGTTCCAGCCACGCATGACCGTATAGCCGTGACGTTCCAGATAACCCGGATCGTTCCAGACCTTAGGCAGAATGTCCTTACGCGCCAGCGTCGGCGGCACGTTCCACGGCGGGTTAACCACCACGTTATTTAACGCGCTGCTCATCATCGGCGTTTTGCGATCCGGACGCCCGACAATCACGCGCGAGGCCAGCTTCTCGCTACCATCCTGATAATAAACCAGTGAATAGGCAGGGATATTGACCATAATGCCGGTAGACAGCGTGCCCGGCAGCAAACGCAAACGCTGAATATTAAGCGCCAGCACCCCGGCCCGCTGCGCAGGCGATACGTTAAGCCAGTCACGCGTTGAAGGTCCAATGACGCCATCGGCTCCCAGCCCTTGAGCGGCCTGGAACTGTTTAACCGCGGCGACCAGCTCGCGATCGTAAGCCTCGGGCTTATTGCTCAGGGTAGTGGACTTGTTCTCTTTTATGGGCGCTGACGGGCTGACCACCGCGCTTTGCGGATCGTCGCCCGGCAGGGCAATGTTCGGCCCGCCATCAAGAATACCGGAGCGTTTAAGGATCTCGCGCAGGGCTGGCACATCGCTGCTCCACTGACCCGGACGCAGCGTTGCGGTCCCCCGCATTTGCGGCCATGGACGCGAGTCCCCCACCAGCGCGAGGAGCGACTGGTGCATCGTGGCATACTGTGGATGCGCCGGCGCGAGGCTGGCAATGAAGCGCGGCAGGTCGCCGTTATCCAGCGCTAATTGCCACTGGTTAATCACCGACAGGGCTGGCGTCGCCAGCTTATAGGGCCTATCGCTGTACAGCCAGCGGTTGCCATTGACCGGAATACCCGCCACAAACTGCAGGTAGCCCATCATGGCATCAGAAAGGACCACGTCCCGCGCCTGACCGGTGACGGCAGGATCGGTTAACAGCTCAACCCACTTCGTAAACTGCGGCTGGAATCCCGCAATGGCCACTTCCGCCAGCTGTTGCTGGAAGGCGCGCACGGCTTCACGATTTTCCCACATGGGTTTCATATCGCGGGCAGCATAAAGCAGCGTGAGCTGATTGATATAGGCAGGCGTGTAGCCTGCAGGCAGGCCTGTCTGGAGCTGCTGGCTGAGCGATTCAACGTCGATGCCTTCCGGCAGCGGCTTAATCCCGGCCATGATGGCCGTTGCCGTAGACTGTTCCAGCGGCTGAGACAATGACGTCGGCTGCGCGCCTGTCGTTGCGGTGCTGTCAGTCGGCACAATTTCAGGCTCGTCGGCCTGGGCGGTTAACAGTGGAGCAAACATCACTGCCAGACATAAACTCAGCGCTGACAGCTGACGACCACATTCTTTCTTTAGCAACATCCCTTGCCCCCTGTTTTCACGACATGCCCATCACGGTGGGGCTTTATTTTATTATAGGTAGACGACAACTCTGTTGCCTTACCTTATGTAAAGAAGTTTAAAGATAACGCAGCCCTGAACACAAGTTAAGAGAATAAAAAAAGCGGCGCTTCTGCGCCGCTCTTTGTAACAAAACGCCTCAGGAAGCGTCTGCCGTGGTTTCCGGCAATGATTCCGGCGGCTGCGGCGCAAAACCACGCAGCCCGACAACGTGCACGTGTTCGCTGTTCTGGAACACTTTACGCACCAGCTTATAGGTGGTGCCTTTTTCAGGGCTGATGTTTTCCGGTGCCGCAATGATGAGCTGCATATCGAGACGTTCGCAAAGCTCAAACAGCGTGGCAATCGAGCGGGCATCAAGACGCGCCGCTTCATCGAGGAACAGCAGTCGGCATGGGGAGATGTCTTTCCCGCGCAGGCGGCGCGCTTCATCTTCCCAGCTCTGCACCACCATCACCAGAATCGACATCCCGGTACCAATGGCTTCACCGGTCGACAGCGCTCCGGATTCCGCACGCAGCCAGCCGTCTGAACCACGGTTTACCTCAACTTCCATTTCCAGGTAGTTACGATAGTCCAGCAGCTCTTCACCGATGGTTTGCGGCGTACGCTGGCCCATATCAATCTGCGGATTCAGGCGCTGATACAGCTTCGCCAGCGCTTCGGAGAAGGTCAGACGGTTGCTGTTGAACAGATCCTGATGCTGCTCGTGCTGCTCAGAGAGCACTTCCAGCAGCGTCGCGTGGGCTTCACGTACGTTGACGTTAAGACGCACGCTGTTGACCTGACCAAACGAGACGCTCTGCAGCCCCTGGTTCAGCTGGCGGATACGGTTCTGCTCGCGCTGAATGGTTTTGCGAATGATATTCGCCACGCTGCGGGAGCTGATCGCCAGCTTCTGCTCGCGGGAGGTCAGCTCTTCCGTCAGACGGCCCAGCTCGATTTCCATCTGTTCGATGGCTTCGACCGGATCGTCGGTACGGATAATGTCCTGACGAATACGCTCGCGCAGGTGCTGATAAACCGCAACGAAGAACTGAATTTTACGTTCAGGACGTTTCGGATCCTCTGACATGCGCAGCACATCGCGCAGGTGTTCGTTATCCGCCACCGCCAGACGCAGCGCACCCAGCGCCTTATCCGACATCGAACGCAGCTCATCGGCAGAAAGGTATGCCAGCTCGCGACGGTGCAGGCGACGTTCAACGTTGTTGTCTTTCACCATCCGCATCACGGCGCACCAGCCCGCTTTCGCCGTCACGACCTGCTCGCGCATTTCATGATAGTCGCGCTCCAGCTTGCGCAGGCGGCGGGTCAGGTTATCCATTTCCGCTTCGCAGAAGGTGAGCGCTTTTTCCAGCTGATTACGACGCGCGCGGTTATTGCTGAGCTGGCTATGCAGCTCATCACGACGAATGCGCGCGCGCTCTTCCGCCCCGCTGTCGGCACGAACGCCAATGTCTTGCAGCTCTTTCTGCAGGTCGTTTAACAGCTCTTTCTTGGTGTCGAAGGAGCTTTTCAGCGAGGCCAGCACCTGGTTGTACTGGTTCAGCTGAGCGGAGTGGCTGCGCATCGCTTCGCGAGCGCGGGTACGTTCCGCTTCCGCCTGCTCAAGGCGCTGGCGCAGTTTTTCATTCAGGTCGCTGTTACCACTCAGCATTTCAGCCGAATCGGAGTAGCCGAAGTGCGCACGACGCTGCACCACTTCCGTCAGGGCAAACGCCTGCTGACGCGCTTCGCGCTGCACCTGCTGCGACCAGGCGTAATCTTCTTTTAACTGCTCGAACTGTTCCGGGTCGCTCTGCAGTACAGACACGACGGGCTCCAGCTTCGCCAGCTGGTTGCCGTGCTGCTGCACGAAGCGCGCGGCTTCCTGGGCTTCATCCAGACGTTCCTGGATCTCATCCACGCGGTCGGCCAGCGTGTCATCCGCCAGCAGGTTCAGGCGCGGCAGAATGCGGTTAAGGGCAGCGACGCCCTCTTTCGCCTGTTCGAACTGGACGCGGCTCTGCTGGTTGTCACTTTCATGACTGGCAATCGCGCGCTCCAGCTCGCCACGGCGGGTGTTGAGCTTGCGGATTTCCGCTTCCGGGTCGGCTTCAAACGCCACGCCCAGATGGCTGCCGATAAAGCGGCTGAACGCCTGGTGCAGACGCTGGGTTTTCTGTACGTCAAACGACAGAGTAGCAAAGCGTTCAGACAGCGTTTCACGCTCGGCGTGGAGGCTCTCGATGCGGCTTTCGCGCGCGGCGCGGCCAAACAGCGGCAGCTCCGGGAAGCGGGAGTAACGCCACTGGCGGTCGGCGATTTTCACCACCACCGCTTTTTCCAGCTCGTCAACGCTGAAGACGCTGTCATCGAACGACTGCGGATCCCCTTCGATCAGGTACAGATCTTCCGGGCAATCTTCCAGCCCTGCGAGCTGCTCAGAAATCAGCGACAGATCCGGCACCACAATTGCGTTGCGGGATGGACCGTACAGCGCGGAGAAGTACGGCGCATCGTCCAGGCCAACGTCATCGTAAATCTCAGACAGCAGTACGCCGCCAAAACGCTCGGCTAACGTGTTCAGACGCGGATCTTCTGACCCGCCCGGCTGGCTTAAGCGCTCGATTTCTTCATCGACGTCACGCTTGCGGGCACCCACTTCGTCACGTTCAACAATGGCTTCGCGCTCGCGCTCTAGCAGCTGTTGCAGATATTCGGTCACTTCCTGGCTGGACTCGAACTGCTCGCCGCACTGTTCGCTGAGCTGGTTCAGGCTGCTTTGCGCTGCCAGCCAGACCGGCGCACGTTGCAGGAGCGCCTTCGAACGGGACTGAAGCTGCTCCAGCTCCTGACGCAGCGTCATACGCTGTTCGCTGGCATTTGATACGGTATCGGACAGGGCCGCAATACGCGCTTCCAGCTCCTGATGCAGGGCCTCAAGCTCGTCGAAATCGTAATGTTTACCCTGACGCTTGCAGAACTCGGCCAGCAGACGTTCGGCTTCCTGCTGCTCGCGCAGACGCTGTTCCAGCTCGTTCAGGCGCATACGCAGCGGCTGCACCTGCTCGGCCAGATGGCGCTGGTTGACGCCGTCGCGCAGCAATTCACGGGCAACGTCCCAGGCTTCGCTACGCGCCAGCGGGCCGTTAATCGCAACTACCAGCTGATAAGCCTGTTCAAACTGGCTGTGCGCCGTTTGCGCGACGCTCATTTTCTGTTCAAGCGAGAGCAGTTTCTCGGTGGCTTCCTGCTCTTTGGCCTGGAAGGTGTCCAGCCACTCGTCGGCACTTTCCGGCGTCAGGTCTGGCAGATGGCACAGCTCTTTCGCACGCTGTAGCGCCTGTAGCGCCTGGTTGTACTGAATCGCACGCGTCTGCTGCACGTCCAGCGCCTGCTGGTAATCCGCAAGCTGGCTTTTCAGCTCGTCCACTTCCAGCTCGGCGGCTTCGGCGCGGGCTTCGTTCTCTTCCTGCATCTCGGCAGCTTCGGCCACCACTTCATTCTGCTCTTCGAGACGAATTTGCAGCTCATCGAGGTCCGCTTCGTAGCGTTCGATCTTTTCCTGCTGACGCAGCGCGGTCTGCACCAGGTTCAGGTGATCGCTGGCGGCCTGGTAGTCGGCTTCCAGGTCGCCCTCGGCACCGTTGTGCTCACCCAGCTCGCGCGCCATTTCGACGTGCTTGTACTGCTCGGCCACCAGCTGTTTACGGGAGGTAAACAGCTCGCGGCGATATTCTAATGCCTGATCGAGATGGACGCGGCGCTCGTTGGCGTGGCGCATGTAGTCCGCCGCAACGTAGTTGGTCGCTTCACTGATCAGGTGTTTAAACAGGTCGCGGTCAGACTGGGTAACGCGAATCGCTTCCAGCGTCATGCGGTTTTCACGCAGCGCCGCCTCCATGTCCTGGAAGGCCTTACGCACGCCGCTATTTTCCGGCAGCAGGTAGTCACGCAGGGAACGGGTAATGGCGCTGGAGATACCGCCGTACAGGGACGCTTCGATCAGACGGTAGTATTTGCTACGGTCTGATGCGCTGCGCAGACGGCGCGCTACCACGCCCAGATCGAACATCAGCGAGTGGTAGTCGGTAATGGAGTTGAACTGCTTGAACTGCACGCCTTCGATGGCTTCGAGCTTGTCCTTCAGCTCCTGCAGCGTCAGGACGCGCGCCTGGCGTTCATTCAGCGTTTCCGTCAGCAGCGCGGTCGGCTGTACGGAGGTTGGCAGCCCCTGAATGGCGAACGGTTTGATATCCACTTTACGGTCGCGGCCGGCAACCTGTTGCAGACGTACGCCCACCACCACGCGCTGGTGACGAGAGTTGATGACGTCCAGCACGGAATAACAGACGCCCGCTTTCAGCTTACCGTGCAGGCCTTTATCGCGGGAGCCGCTTGTCGCGCCCGCTTCGGTGGTGTTACGGAAGTGAAGCAGCGTCAGGTCGGGGATCAGCGCCGTTACAAACGCCGCCATGGTGGTGGATTTACCTGCCCCGTTACCACCGGAGAGAGTCGTGACCAGCTCATCCAGATCGAAGGTTCGGGCAAAGAAGCCGTTCCAGTTAATCAGCGTCAGTGAGCGAAATTTACCGCGTTCAATCATTACTCTTCCTCCCCGCTATCCGGCAGATTCTCTTCATGCTCATCATTGAGCTGCAAATGGTTTTCCACCGGCATCGCTTCACCGTCGCGGATCATGCGAAGCTGCGCTTCACGCGCATCATCGCCCGCACGCACGTCGGCGCCGAAGCGGAAGACCGATTCCGTGATGCGGAATTTGCTGCTGTCGTGGCCCATAAACCAGACCATCCCCAGACGGCGCAGACGGTTCAGGGAAGAGCGAACCTTTTCCTGTAATTTCTGACGGTCAAGATCCGACCCCGTCGAACGGTTATTCACCAGCTTAAGCAGTTTGCTCTCATCCGCCAGCGTCAGCAGTTCATCGTACAGCTCCTGCTGGGTGAAGATGCCTTCATTTGCCAGGCGTTCCGGGCTGAGGTAGAGATAGCAAAGAATTTTGCCAACCATCATGTCCAGCTCGGAGAGCACGGAGCGCGGGATCAGGGTCGTGGAACGCGGGCGCAGATAGAAAAAGCCTTCCGGCGCGCGGATAAGCTCCACGTTATAGCGGGCGTAAAACTCTTCCAGGTACTCCTGGAAGTCCATCAAAAAGGCGTGATTATCCAGCTCGTCCAGGCCAATGTGACGACCGGCACGCAGCTGGCTGTCCAGCGCCGGAAATAACGGATTCGCCAGCGCCTGTGCCAGCTTAACTGGCATCACTTGTTCAATATTTGTCAATGACATGCGCCTGTACCTTGGCTCCGTAATCGTTAATTGGCTGCCACTTCGGCGGCAGTCCGGTGAAGTCTGCTTGCGCGATACCCAGGCGCACCGCCTGGTCTACCACAATGCGGGCAACGTCGAAGTGGCGCGCGCGCGGATATTGCGCCAGATAGTCGCGCACCACGAGCCCAAGATCCAGCGGCGCTTGTCTGGTTTTGTAGACGGCGAGCTGTTCTTCGATCATCGCCGCAAGTTGCTCACGAATTTCGTTGAATTCTTCGTACTCCAGATCCGGCGGCAGTTCACCGGTGACCTCTTCATCGCGCAGCGCCATCTCTTCGTCGCGCATATCCAACAGACGATCGGCATTGGCATAGGTCAGCGCCCACGGTGCATCAAAGTAGGTCTGTACCGACTGACGAAGACGCTGAGCAAAGACGCGGTTTTTATCCATATCAATCGCGGTACGGATAAATTTATGCACGTGGCGGTCATAGCCGATCCACAGATCGATCGACTGCTGGCCCCAGCTAATAATGCGGTCAAGTTTGCTCTGCAGATCAAACACCAGACGGTCGATAAAATGCAGATCGTCGTGCGCCAGGGTCGCATCCTGGATGCGCAGCAGGTTGGCCTGCAGCTTGTCCCCTGCGGCCTCCAGCGTATCCTGCAGCTCACGCAGCGTACCGGAGGTTTCTGACAATAAAAGTTCACAGCTGGAAATGGCCGCACGCCAGTCTTTGTTCAGCAGCTGCGCGATATCGTCTTTCACCTGCTGCTGCTGCTCGTCCATCAGACGTTGAGTGAGATCGATACTGTCGAAAATCTCGGCCACCGAGTATTTCAGCGGCGCGTAAACGTTGCGGTGCCAGTGGAATTCGTCACCGTTTTCATCGGCCGCGTCGGCGGCACGTTTAAGCTCACCCGCCACGATCGACAGTTGCATGGAGAGACGCAGCGTGGAAAATTCGCGCTGGCGAATGTAGTAATCGGTGATGCCGATGCCCAGCGGCGTCAGGCGATAGATGGCGTTTCCTTCCGCCTGCTCGCTGGTAAAGCGGTTCAGCAGACGTTGACGCACCATATCGTTGATTGCGTTATTGGCACGCACGCTAATGGTTTCGCTGGTTTGCTCAAACGCATCACTGACGTGGCGGAACGCATCCACCAGTTCACCCTCGCTCATTTCACCATCCAGCCGTTCGCCGTTCAGCGTGGCAACCGCCAGCAGGAAAGAGAGTCTGTCTACCGGCAGCGAGATGGAGAAATCGTTTTTCCTGGCCCAGGCAACCAGTTCGGGGACTGTCTGGGAAAATTCACTCATAGGTTATCCTTGCATCTGCGGCTTGTGCGCGGTGACGTGAATATAGCGGCCAAGGCTGACGAACGGCTCCTGGCGGCAATACCGCGTTTCTAATTCTGTTAAGGTGTCAAAACAGTCACGCTGTTTGTGTTTTTCACGCAGATAATCATGAAACACCCTGACGCCCGTCTTCCCGACGATCTGCCAGCCAATCTCTTCCAGCCAGCCGTAAACCTGCTGCGGATCGCGCGGATAGTCCGGGGAAAGCGTGCGTTTTTTCTTTTTCGGCATCCCGACCTGAACATAGTCGAAGTTCCCTGCCACCATGTTGTGCATCAGGAAGCCGTTAGCATTGTAGAACATCAGCGACAGCGTACCGCCCGGACGTAACATTGACCACAGGGTTTGTAACACGCTTTGCGGATCGGCAACCCACTCCAGCACCGCATGAAACAATATCAGATCAACCTGGGTTTCCAAATGCTGCGCGATGTCCTGAGCGGCGCATTGTATAAAATGCATGTTGTCGCTCACACCTTTCTCTTCTGCCGCACGCGTCGCGCGGGCGACCATTTCAGCAGAAAGATCGCAAAGCGTGACGTGATGACCGCGTTCAGCCATTTTTATCGCCGTCTGCCCTTCACCGCCTCCGGCGTCCAGCACGCGCAACGTTTGACCACCGAACGTCGCCAGAATAGTGTCCAGATCCTGCCAGAGGATCGTCTGACGGAGCTGCCCTTTCGTGGTGCCATAAATGTTGCGCGAAAACTTTTCCGCGATGTCATCAAAATTGCGATCCCGCATTGGGAGAGTTCCACTCGCTAACTGCAAAACCGCTATTTTGTCACACCCGCGCGGAGAATGAACCTCTCTGGTGTAATATCACCGGTAATCATCTGCTGTATGGTCAAAAAAGGAACCAAAAAGGATGCTTTTTACCCTTAAGAAATACGTTGGAGGGATGATGCTTCCCCTTCCGCTGCTGCTTATCATCATCGCGCTGGGGCTGGCGCTGGTGTGGTTTAGTCGCTTTCAGAAGAGTGGCAAAACGCTTATTACGTTCGGCTGGCTGGTCCTGCTGCTGCTGAGCCTGCAGCCGGTGGCGGATGGACTGCTGCGCCCCATCGAAAACAGGTATCCTACGTGGCAGGGAAACCAGAAAGTTGATTACATCGTTGTGCTGGGCGGCGGGTATACCTGGGACCCTGACTGGGCCCCCAGTTCGAACCTGATCAACAACAGCCTGCCGCGGCTAAACGAAGGTATTCGCCTGTGGCTGGCGAATCCGGGATCAAAAATGATCTTCACCGGCGCAGCGGCCAAAACCAACCCGGTGAGTACGGCTGAAGCGGGAGCCAGAATCGCGGAATCGCTCGGCGTACCGCGTTCCTCTATCATCACGCTGGACAGCCCAAAGGATACCGAGGAAGAGGCTGCCGCGGTGAAGCAGGCGATTGGCGATGTTCCGTTCTTACTGGTGACCTCCGCCTCGCACCTGCCAAGAGCGATGATTTTCTTCGAGAAGCAAGGTTTGCACCCGCTTCCCGCACCGGCAAACCAGATGGCCATCAGCGCGCCGCTCAACCCATGGGAACGGGTGATCCCCTCTCCGATGTGGTTGATGCATAGCGATCGCGTCGGCTACGAGACGCTCGGACGCCTCTGGCAGTGGCTGAAAGGCTCGTCAGGCGAGCCAGGGCAAGAGTGATTTAGCCGCCAGATCGAAGTTGGCGCGATTGAAACGTCCGGTGTTGACCAGCTGCGCCACTTCGTCCCAGAGCAAATAAAGCCAGCGACGCCAGAGAAACGCCTCTGCAACGGGCGCGCGTTGAAGGTAGTGCCACAGTAAACCTTCCGCCGCCCCGCTGTCGCTGAGCCTGAACAGCTCATATTCCCGCGGTGCCCAGAGCATGATCCCCGGCCCTAGCATCGCCAGAAGCTGATCGCTGCGGGAGTCTTTGAGCATACTGCGCAGAGTAAAATTGCCGTGGATCAGCACGCAGTTGTCGTTAAAGCCGTCGAACAGCGCCGGTAAGCACTCGCGGGTGCGAAACAGAATACGTTTGTCCTGCATGGTCAAACCGGTATTGTTGAACTGGTTAAGCGTCCCCCACAGCACTTCCACCCGCTGGCGATACCACAGCGGCCACAGGTTTTCCTGGGTGCTGTCAACCGGACCAACAAGCCCGCGGCTATCCTGTCGGTGCCAGGCCAGCAGCGCCTCAACAATCTGATCCTTCAGCTGTTCCCAGCGTTCCGGCGTACGCGCGGGCGCTTCAACCGGCACACCGCGTAAACGCTCAATCAGCAGTACGTCCGGGCCGGGATGTTCCTCGTGGGTCATCACGCCGTACACGGTCGGCATACGGACGGTTCCCTCCCATGCCAGCATCGACATTTTCCAGGCAAGCTGCCTGGCCACGCCCGGCGACGAGAAGCTTCGTGCCATCAACGGCATCGGGTTGCCCTGGCCGTCATACAACGACCAGAGCGCGGTATCGACCTTTTCACTCACGCATTCGACCCGGCTTAACTTCTCACCCAGCAGATGGCTAAGTTCGGCACGCAGCTGTTCCATATGAGATTACCCCCATTAAGACTACTGCTTTTATAATGAGCGCACAGCGTGAAGATGTCACCCGGAAGAGATCAATTAGGGTAAAGAAAGGGGAATTTGCGGGGAGAGGACATCCCTCCGAAAGGAGGGATGCAGGCGGGATTAGCGCAACTCGGCGCGGACGCGCTCAAGATCTTCTGGGGTATCAACGCCCGTTCCCGGTACTTCGCGGGCAACGGCAACGTGGATTTTTTCGCCATACCAGAGCACGCGAAGCTGCTCCAGCATTTCGATATGCTCCAGCGGGCTCGGCGCCCAGGCTACATAGCGGCGAATAAAGCCGGCGCGATAGCCGTAGATCCCAATATGACGCAGGAAAGAATCACCGATGGTCTCTTTAGAGAGCGCAAAGCGATCGCGATCCCACGGAATCGTAGCGCGGGAGAAATAGAGCGCATAGCCTTCGGCATCCATCACCACCTTCACCGCATTCGGATTGAATGCCTCTTCAGCGTGGTGAATAGGCACCGCGAGCGTCGCCATACCGACCTGACGCTGCGCCAGGTTTTCCGCCACCTGACGGATAATAACGGCCGGGATCATCGGCTCGTCGCCCTGCACGTTGACGATGACCGTATCGTCACTGAAACCACATTTCTCAACCACTTCCGCCAGACGCTCGGTGCCGGACTGGTGATCGGCGCGGGTCATGCACACCTCACCGCCTGCGGCCTCAACCGCACGGGCGACATCAGGATGATCGGTTGCAACGATAATGCGGTCGGCACCGGACTCACGCGCCCGCTCAAGGACATGCACAATCATCGGCTTGCCGTTGATATCTACCAGCGGTTTACCCGGCAGACGCGTTGAGGCATAACGTGCAGGAATAATGACAACAAAACTCATGGTTTGCTCTCTTCTGCCACCAGGGAACGGGCTTCATTTTCCAGCAGTACCGGAATGCCG
Organism: Enterobacter cloacae complex sp. I3; assembly: GCF_014896175.1. Taxonomy (NCBI): domain Bacteria; kingdom Pseudomonadati; phylum Pseudomonadota; class Gammaproteobacteria; order Enterobacterales; family Enterobacteriaceae; genus Enterobacter; species Enterobacter cloacae complex sp. I3. The sequence goes on along the minus strand of NZ_JADBQZ010000015.1, from coordinate 15,160 downwards.
TCACGCAGCGGGAAGGCCAGACTGTCCAGCTTGCAGATCAGCTCCTGTTTGTCCTGGCTGTAGTAAAGTTTGCCGTTGCATACCGGGCAGGCAATAATTTCAAGTAAACGGTGATCCATAGTTCCTCCGTATGGGTAATCGCTAAAGCTTAACACATTCCCTTTTCAGGGCGTGCCTGTTTCCCAGCCACTTCGACAGGATGTGAATAACCCGTCAGGTACCCGGCCAAGCGATACGTCGCGAGCCTCCTGCCAGCGCGCGAACTCGCTAATGGCGGACGATAACCCTTTTTCCAGGCTCGCCGTGACCCTGATGCCCTCTTGCAGATAAAGGGCAATGACTTCAAGCGTGCCGGTCTTGCGGTGCATTTTGGCATCCATGCGTCCGACCAGTTGTCCCTTGTGCAGCAGCGGTAAAACAAAGTAGCCGTATTGCCGCTTTGGCGCCGGGGTATAGCATTCCAGCCGGTAGCTGAAGTCAAACAGCTGCTCGGCGCGTTTTCTGTCCCAAACCACCGGATCGAAAGGTGACAACACCGCGCTGTGGGTCGCCCGGAGTTTCCCCTCCAGAGCCTCGGGCAGCAGAGGGACAAGATCCGCGTGCAGCCACATTTCGCCCAGCGTTTCCACCATAACGGGAATAACTCGCTGTTCACGCTGCCACATCTCCAGCAGAGGCTTCAGCGCAGGCTGACGGAGGCGGTAATAGTCTGCCAGCCATTGCGGACGGAAAATGCCCAGGCTGCGGGCGCTGTTCTCCAGCATGATGGCCTCGGCCGCCTCCTGAGTAAGCAGATCCCGCTCGTCGTCCCAGTGAGGCATCACGCGATGCGTCAGATCATAAACGCGCTGAAAATTACGCCGTTCAATGACCATGACTTTGCCTGACGTGAACAACCCTTCAAGATGACGCTTGTGCGGCTTCCACTCCCACCATCCGCCTGCACCTTTGCGCGGATGTTCAAAATCGGCGGATCGAACGGGGCCGTTTTCCTGAATATGGCTGATAAGCTGCTCTATTTCGGCCTCATGTTCCTCCATCCACGCCTGCCGGTATTTCCATCCCATCTTTTCCGGAGCAAGCATACGGTGACGTACCAGGGCGAAATCGCTACGGGGCAGGAAGCAGGCTTCGTGAGCCCAGTACTCCATCAGCTCCCCTTTGGAGAGCGCCTCATCCAGCCACTGCGGAGGATAACTCCCCAGGCGGCTAAACAGCACCAGGTAAGGGCTACGGGCGACAATGTTAATGGTGTCGATTTGGAGCAGCGACATGCGCTGGATGGTAGAGAGGATATCGGCAGGCTGCGCGCGGCGACGGGGCTTTTTGAGCAGCCCCTGCGCGGCAAGGTGTAAATGACGTGCGGCTGAAAGCGAGAGTTGCGGTAAAGACATGCGTTTTCCTGTCAGTCAAAGCGCCACCAGAACCGCGTAAGCCTCTACTGCACCAACGCAATCAGTTCCTTAAGCAATTGTTCCGGCTGTTCGCCGCTGAGTTCAGCGTCAACCGGCAGATACCACCAGTTTTCTTTCGCAAAGGCACGGCATTTCACCGCATCTTTTTCGGTCATAATGAGCGTCTGGCCAGGCGCGGTAAGCGCCTCAACCTGTTCTGACACCAGCGCCTGATGGTCAGCCAGCGGAACGCGTTTTTCCAGCCGGGCGCCACACTGTTCCAGCGTCGCGAAGAAGCGCGGCGGATGACCAATACCCGCCATTGCCACCAGCGAAGGCAGTTCTGCAACCGCCCGGCGTTCACCCGTCACCAGGTTGACCGCCATTCCCGGTAACAGACGCATAGGAATTTCACCCGACTTTGCTTCACCGCCGTTAACAATCACCGCATCAACGGACTTCAGACGCGAAGCGCGTTCACGCATGGGGCCAGCGGGCAGCCACCAGCCGTTGCCGAAACGACGAACGCCGTCGATAACTACAATCTCTTTATCACGCGCCAGAGCGTAATGCTGCAGGCCGTCGTCAGTGATGATGATTTGTGCCGCGTGTTCAGCAAGCAGGGCCTGCACGGCGTCGCTGCGCACCGGGGAGACCGCAACCGGCGCACCGGTACGCTGGAAAATCAATACTGGCTCATCACCCGCTTCTGCGGTCGTGGTTTCCGCCGACAGCAGCAATGGGTAGTGCGCCGCTTTACCACCATACCCACGCGACACCACGCCGGGGCGGATGCCGCGTTTTTGCAACTGCTCCACCAGCCAGATCACCACTGGCGTTTTGCCGTTGCCGCCCGCCGTGAGGTTACCCACCACGACTACCGGAACCGGCGCGCGCCAGGCACGCTTGATCCCCAGACGGTAAAACAGGCGAATAATGCCGCTCACCAAACCGTACAGCCAGGAGAGCGGCAAAAGCAGCAGCCACAGCGGGGATTCACCGGACCAGATGCGCGCAATCATTCGCCGAACTGCATCTTATGAAGCTGGGCGTAAACGCCACGATGTTCCAGCAGATCGGCATGGCTTCCGCGTTCAACAATGATGCCGTCCTCAACCACGACGATCTCATCTGCCTGCTCAATAGTGGACAGACGGTGCGCAATCACCAGCGAAGTACGGTTCTTTTGCAGTTCATCCAGCGCCGACTGAATCGCGCGTTCAGATTCCGTATCCAGTGCAGAGGTTGCTTCGTCCAGGATCAGTATCGGGCTATCGCGCAGCAGCGCGCGCGCAATGGCGATACGCTGGCGCTGACCGCCGGAGAGCAGTACCCCGTTTTCACCGATTATCGTGTCCAGACCGTTATCCATCTTGTTGATAAAGTCCATTGCATACGCCATACGCGCGGCGTTCTCAATCTGCTCGCGGCTGTACTCGTCAGTGCGTGCATAAGCAATGTTGTTGGCAACCGTATCGTTGAAGAGATGCACGTTCTGAGAAACCAGCGCAACCTGGTTACGCAGCGATTGCAGGGTGTACTCCCGCAGATCGTGACCATCCAGCAGGATCTCACCTTCGTTAATATCGTAGAAACGAGTGATGAGGCTCGCAATGGTGGATTTACCGGAGCCGGAGCGGCCTACCAGCGCAACGGTTTTACCTGCCGGAATCGTCAGGTTGATATTGCGCAGAGCCGGCGTTTCGCGGCCTGGATAGGTGAAGGTCACGTTGCGGAACTCCACGTCGCCACGGGCGCGCTCTACCTCGCGTGTACCTTCGTCTTTTTCCTGTTCAGAATCCAGAATGCTGAACAGCGTCTGGCAGGCGGCCATCCCGCGCTGGAACTGGGCGTTCACGTTGGTCAGGGATTTCAGCGGGCGCATCAGGGCAATCATCGAGGAGAAGACTACGGTGATAGTACCCGCCGTCAGCGTTTCCATTACGCTCGGGAAGCTTGCCGCATAAAGAACGAACGCCAGCGCCAGTGAGGCAATCAGCTGAATGATCGGGTCAGAGATGGAAGAGGCCGAGACCATCTTCATCCCCTGCAGACGCATTTTGTTGCTGACTTTGTCAAAGCGTTTGGTTTCAACTTCCTGACCGCCGAAGATCAACACTTCTTTGTGCCCTTTCAGCATCTGTTCTGCGCTGGTCGTCACCTGCCCCATGGTGTTCTGCATATTCTTACTGATATTGCGGAAGCGCTTTGAGACGACGCGGATAGCAATGGACACGACCGGTGCCAGCACGATAAGGATCAGCGACAGCTGCCAGCTGTAATAGAACATCATTGCAAACAGACCGATGATCGACGCTCCTTCGCGCACGACGGTAATCAGCGCGCTTGAAGAGGAGGAGGCAACCTGCTCTGAATCGTAGGTAATACGAGACAGCAGCGTCCCGGTGGATTGCTTGTCAAAGAATGAGACCGGCATGCCCATCATGTGGCTGAACAGACGACGGCGCATGGTCATAACCACTTTCCCGGAAACCCAGGAAATGCAGTAGCTGGAGATATAGCTGGTGATACCACGTAAGATCATCAGCCCGATAACCACCAGAGGCATCCACAGCAACACTGAGCGATCCGTTTTACCAAAACCGTCGTCCAGTAACGGTTTGAGGAGCGATAACATAAAAGTATCGCTGGCTGCGTTGAGGATTAACGCTACACCCGCCACGATCAGGCCTGCTTTAAAGGGTGCAATCATCGGCCAGAGTCGGCGGAAGGTTTGCCACGTGGAGAGATCTTTGTCGTTATGCATTCAAAAAACCAGCATTTGTTGAAATAGCCGCATATTCTACCCGTTATCTACGGGCGCGCCAAACCACTGATGATACCAGGGGGGTAAAAATTGATCCCGCACGCGCCGGATTTGCCAGCGATGGTGCGAAAATGTCACCGATATTTGCCCGGAATGGGGGGTATCGTGCCAGATATATCCCTCTTTTCGATAGCGCCGGACTACTTTAGCCGACGGGAATCGCCATGCGTTATAGCGGGCCGCTGAATCCAGAGCTATCTGTCCCTCAACCCGCTGTACCAGCGGCAATGACGACGAGGTATTGCTGCCGTGATGAGGTACCTGTATGAGGGTGGACGTTAGATGCTGCCAGTAATGGCTAAGCATAGCCTGTTCTGCCTGTGCTTCAATGTCTCCCGTCAGCAGAACGCTCTGCTCGCCGTCGTCAATTTTTACCACGCAGGAGTGATTGTTACCCTGAGCCGGATAATTTTCAGTGGGCCAGTGGACGGTGAACGTTAACCCCTGCCATTGCCATCTTTGCCCGCGAAAGCAGGGTCGATGCCCGGTCTGGTGCAACGGACTTCTTACCCACATTTCGGGCCATGTTTTTTGCAGCGATACAAGGCCTCCCGCATGGTCGAGATGCTCATGGCTCAGAATGACGCCTTCCGGCTGCAGATGATGCCAGCGCAGCCATGGAATAATTAACCGCTGTGCACTATCCCCGCCCGGCCAGGCAAGCCCGGTATCGTAAAGAATGGCTTTTCCCTGTCGTTCAATAACCATTGCCAGCCCCTGCCCCACGTCCAGCATATGGAGCGTCCAGGCGTCGCTTTTCGCCGTTCGCCAGAGGGGAGAAGCCAGCAAGACACATCCCGCCAGACAAACGGCAGGAACGGTTTTCCAGGCGCGGAAACGCCAGCCGATGAGGATAAGCCACGGCAGTAACGTCATGTACTGCCAGCGCTGGTCCACACTCTGCCAGCCGTCTGGCAGGCGCATCAGCAACCAGAACAACCCGGTAAGCGTCTTATCGGCTGCATACCAGATGCCGCTTTCCAGCCCCGCCAGCGGCAGCAGATGGAGCAGCATGCCGAGTAAAATCAGCGGTACGCAGACAAACGTCACCAACGGCACGGCAAAGAAATTGGCGATCAACGATGAAATGCTAAAGCCATGGAAAATCAGAACCTGTAGCGGCATGAGAAGTAACAGCATGCCGACTTGCAGATAGACCAGGTTCAGCAGCGGACGTATCCGGCGAGCCCACTGCCAGTGAGGAAGCGGCAACCACTGAAACCAGAAAATCAGCGCGGCGACGGCAAATGCAGACAAAAGCAGACTCTGCGAAAGTATGGCTAAGGGATCGCTTATCAGGATCGCCGCGACACAGCAGATCCACACCTGCCATGGAGACCATTGCCGGGAACCGATCCGCAGCGCCGCCAGTACAGCAAGTGCGATGACCGTGCGTAGCGCGGGTGGTTGCAGACCGGTCAGCCAGGCGTAGAAAGCAGCAAAGAATAACCCTGCCAGCAGGGGCATTTGCCAGTTGACCCGATGGCAAGGTAATAAAAACTGAAGCCCGCGCCCAAGAAACCAGACGATGGAGGCCGCCAGCGCGATATGCAGACCCGAAATCGCCATCAGATGCAGCGTGCCGGTTTCACGCATCAGGTCTTTTATTTCCCTGGGGACATCCAGACGTTCTCCCATGCCCAGCCCGAGGATAACCGCGCCCCAGCGATAAACTGAAAGTCGGTTTTGCAGCGATGTCAGGTATTGCGCTCGCAGGCTGCAGCGTCCATCGATGAGTTCTGCATGGGTAAAACGCCCACTTAGCGTTTGATGGCGGGCAATAGCGCTGCGCTGGGGGTCATACCCTCCGTCGTTCAGTTCGCCGTGTACAGGCCTGAGCCGGAGCGTCATCGCCCAGCGCTGACCGGCACACGCTTTCTGCGGCAGATAATGACCATAAAGCGTTACGCCTGTTGACGCCCACCAGCGCTGGCCATCAATGGTGAGTATTTTTCCCTGATGCACAGTGGCACCATCAGTCGCGGCGATCTCCACCTCGGCCTGTACGGCACCTGCGGTTAAATGCTGCATCGGCCAGACGCTCTCTTGCGCGGCCAGAATGCCCCACACGCAAAATAACAGCGTCATCCCCACATACTTCAGCCGTACGTTTTGGCGTGCGGCCAGTGCAACCCCGCCAGCCATCATTATCCAGATGGTATAACGCGATGGCAGTTCAGGTAACCAGAGTAACGGGGCTATCGCCAGAATGGCGCAGATGCCTAAATCGGGAATTCCCATTGCTACCTCCCTGTTTCTGGGTGGCAGTATGCGGGCAGATCGAGCGGGGTGTCAGGTATGAAAAATGCAATCTACAGCAAGCGCTGCAAGGTTTTTAGCGCGTTGCAGAAAACGCAACTTAAAATGCGAGACACCTTCAGAATGAAAGTGACGGAGACAAAAAAAGCACCCGCAGGTGCTTTCTTTCGAACCCAGTTTAACCGGCTGGCTAAACTCAGTTGCCGTAAATATTGGCGCGATCGCGCAGTTCTTTACCCGGCTTAAAGTGTGGAACGTACTTCCCTTCCAGCTCGACTTTATCACCAGTTTTCGGGTTACGCCCGGTACGTGGAGCACGATAGTGCAGAGAAAAACTACCGAAACCGCGGATTTCAATGCGCTCGCCCTGGGCAAGAGTGGAGGCCATATGCTCCAGCATCTCTTTTACGGCATCTTCCACTGCCTTGGCAGGGATATGCGGTTGCTGACTGGCAAGTCTTTCAATCAATTCTGACTTGGTCATGATTCCTCCGGTTCCTTTCAAACCAATTAGCTGAACAGCTCATTAAACAAGGGCGGCCGTAGCCGCCCTTTGTTATTGATTACAGGACGAATCCTGCAATCTGTCAAGTCTGCTCATCATCCTTCGCGCTGTAAATGCGTTACAGCTCAAATGATGCTGAGAACCTGATATTACTCGCCTTTAGCTGCTTTGAAAGCTTCAGCCATTGCGTTGTTAGAGAAGTTTGCATCTTCCTGTTTGTTAACAGTTGCGATTGCATCTTTCTCATCAGCTTCGTCTTTAGCACGAACAGACAGGCTGATTGCACGGTTCTTACGGTCAACACCGGTGAACTTAGCTTCAACGTCGTCGCCTACGTTCAGAACCAGAGTGGCATCTTCAACGCGGTCACGTGAAGCTTCAGAAGCGCGCAGGTAACCTTCAACGCCGTCAGCCAGTTCTACGGTTGCGCCTTTAGCGTCAACTGCAGTCACTTTACCGTTTACGATTGCGCCTTTCTTGTTCAGTGCAACCCAGTTGTTGAACGGATCTTCTGCGAGCTGTTTAACGCCCAGGGAGATACGCTCACGCTCTGCGTCAACCTGCAGAACAACTGCAGCGATTTCGTCGCCTTTTTTGTATTCACGAACTGCTTCTTCGCCTGCAACGTTCCAGGAGATGTCAGACAGGTGAACCAGGCCATCGATGCCGCCGTCCAGGCCGATGAAGATACCGAAGTCAGTGATAGACTTGATTTTACCTTCAACACGGTCGCCCTTGTTGTGGGTTTCCGCGAACTGCTGCCATGGGTTGTTTTTGCACTGCTTCAGGCCCAGGGAGATACGACGACGTTCTTCGTCGATATCCAGAACCATCACTTCCACTACATCACCAACGTTAACAACTTTGGATGGGTGGATGTTTTTGTTGGTCCAGTCCATTTCGGAAACGTGCACCAGGCCTTCAACGCCTTCTTCGATTTCAACGAAGCAGCCGTAGTCGGTCAGGTTGGTTACGCGACCAGTCAGTTTAGTACCTTCTGGGTAACGCTTAGCGATAGCTACCCATGGATCTTCGCCCAGCTGTTTCAGGCCGAGGGATACACGAGTACGCTCGCGGTCGAACTTCAGCACTTTAACAGTGATTTCGTCGCCCACGTTCACGATTTCGCTTGGGTGCTTAACGCGTTTCCACGCCATGTCGGTGATGTGCAGCAGGCCATCAACGCCGCCCAGGTCAACGAATGCGCCGTAGTCAGTGAGGTTCTTAACGATACCTTTGACTTCCATGCCTTCCTGCAGGTTTTCCAGCAGCTGATCGCGTTCTGCGCTGTTTTCGGATTCGATAACGGCACGACGGGAAACAACAACGTTGTTACGCTTCTGGTCCAGCTTGATTACTTTGAACTCAAGCTCTTTGCCTTCGAGGTGCAGGGTGTCACGGACTGGACGAACGTCTACCAGTGAACCTGGCAGGAACGCACGAATACCATTCAGCTCAACAGTGAAGCCACCTTTAACTTTGCCGTTGATAACACCGACCACAGTTTCAGCTTCTTCGTAAGCTTTCTCCAGCGTGATCCATGCTTCGTGACGTTTAGCTTTCTCACGAGACAGCAGGGTTTCGCCGAAGCCGTCTTCTACTGCGTCCAGAGCAACGTCAACTTCGTCACCAACCTGGATTTCCAGCTCGCCCTGGGCGTTTTTGAACTGCTCAGCCGGAATGGCGGACTCAGATTTCAGACCGGCGTCAACCAGTACTACGTCTTTGTCGATAGCAACAACAACACCGCGAACGATGGAACCCGGACGGGTTTCGATTTCTTTTAAGGATTCTTCAAACAGTTGAGCAAAAGATTCAGTCATGTTTAATCTTCAGGTTAATATTAACGTCCACCTGGCTCCGTGCCGGATGGGGTTGTTTCACATACCCGCCGTCAATCCATTGCAGCGGGGGTACTGCTAAATCGGTCGCGATTACGCGAGTGCCAGTTTTTGGCGCGCATATTGTAGCGCTTTTTCAATCACTTGCTCAATAGTTAAACTGGTTGAATCCAGAACTAATGCATCTTCTGCAGGAACAAGCGGTGCGACGGCGCGGTTACGATCGCGGTCATCGCGCTCTTTTATCTCGGATAAAAGGCGATCAAAGTTAACACTAAACCCCTTTTCCTGCAACTGAAGCATACGGCGTTGAGCACGTTCTTCCGAAGAGGCGTCAAGGAAGATTTTTACTGGCGCATCAGGGAAGACCACGGTTCCCATGTCGCGTCCATCAGCGATCAGACCCGGGGCTTCACGAAACGCTCGCTGGCGACGCAGCAGCGCCTCGCGAACGCGTGGGAAAGCCGCCACCTGGGAGGCCGCATTAGCGACTTCCTGCGTACGGATTTCGCCGCTCACGTCTTCCCCTTCCAGGATCACTTCCAGGTTGCCATCGGTAGAAACAAAACGCACATCCAGATGCGCAGCCAGCGGTACCAGCGCTTCTTCAGAGGCGACATCCACGTGATGATGCAGCGCAGCCAGCGCCAGCACGCGATAGATTGCTCCCGAATCTAAAAGATGCCATTGCAATGCTTCCGCCATCGCTTTGCACAGAGTACCTTTCCCTGCGCCACTCGGCCCATCAATGGTGATTACCGGGGCAACTGCCGTCATCTTTTTCTCCTTAAATAAGGCATACCGTTAACATGAACGCCGCGCATTATACGCGCCAACGTGCGCAACTGTTACCTTTGCGTGCAAATTACGGAATGATAGAAGCAGAGTGTAGAAGAAATGAGCGGGAAAGATCGTCAGGAAGCGTAAGGAAATGCCGCATCAGGTGATGCGGCAAGACTTCATCATGCCAGGGTGCTAATGCGCGCCAGCTGTTCGAAATAGTCCGGGAAGGTTTTCGCCGTACATTTCGGATCGAGAATGGTCACAGGGGTATCGGACAGCGCCACCAGCGAGAAACACATCGCCATACGGTGATCGTTATAGGTCCCGATTTCAGCAAAGTTCAGTTTTGCCGGAGGGGTAATGCGAATGTAATCTTCGCCCTCTTCTACCTCAGCGCCGACTTTACGCAGCTCGGTTGCCATCGCGAACAGGCGGTCCGTCTCTTTTACGCGCCAGTTATAGATGTTGCGCAGCGTGGTGGTGCCTTTGGCAAACAGCGCCGCCGTGGCAATGGTCATCGCCGCATCCGGGATATGGTTCATGTCCATGTCGATGGCGTTCAGCTCACCGTGGGTACAGGAGATGAAATCATCCCCCCAGGTGACAACCGCGCCCATTTTTTCCAGCACGTCAGCAAAACGAATATCGCCCTGCACGCTGTTGCGGCCAATGCCGGTCACTTTTACCGTACCGCCTTTAATCGCGCCAGCGGCAAGGAAATAGGACGCGGATGAAGCATCGCCTTCAACCAGGTAGTTGCCCGGCGACTGGTACTGCTGCGAGCCGCGAACCACGAAACGCTGATAAGACTGGTTTTCAACCTCAACGCCGAAGGTTTTCATCAGATGCAGCGTAATATCAATATACGGTTTGGAGACCAGCTCACCTTTAATCGTGATAACCGTATCCTGCGGGGCCAGCGGCGCGGTCATCAGCAGCGCCGTCAGGAACTGGCTGGAGACGCTGCCGTCAACCTCGACGGTACCGCCGGTAAAGCCCCCGCGCAGACGCAGTGGCGGGTAATTTTCCTGCTCCAGATACTCAATCTGCGCGCCGCCCTGACGCAGGGCATCTACCAGATGGCCGATCGGACGTTCCTTCATGCGCGGCTCGCCGGTCAGCACGATGTTATTGCTCCCGAGGCACAGGGCCGCCGCCAGCGGACGCATCGCGGTACCCGCGTTACCCAGAAACAGCTCAAGCTCGTCACTCGCCTGCAGCGCGCCGCCGTTGCCGGTCACTTCGCAGCGGGTGCGATCGTCAGAGAGTGTGTAATGAACGCCCAACGCTTTCAGCGCATTGAGCATATGGCGCACGTCATCGCTGTCCAGCAGGTTGGTGAGGACGGTGGTGCCGTTTGCCAGAGCTGCCAGCAGCAGAGCGCGGTTCGAGACACTTTTTGAACCAGGCAGATTGATGGTGCCATCTACCCGCGCGATAGGTTGTAACGTCAGGGATTCCATGAAAACTAAACTCTCAACTCAACATAATAAAAACCCCGCAGGGACGCTGCGGGGGTGAAAAACAGCAAATTAACCGTGACGACGTTCGAAGTCGATCATGAAATCGGTCAGGGCTTTAACCCCTTCCAGCGGCATGGCGTTATAAATGGAAGCACGCATCCCGCCCACCACACGATGGCCTTTCAGCGCGTGCAGACCCGCCGCGAACGACTCTTCCAGGAACACGCTGTCCAGGCTGCTGTCTGCCAGCTGGAACGGTACGTTCATGCGGGAACGGTTCGCTTTCGCCACATCGTTACGGTAGAAATCGCTCTTGTCGATCGTGCCGTACAGCAGTTCGGCTTTCTGCTGATTGATCTTGTCCATCTGCGCCACGCCGCCGTTTTGCTTCAGCCATTTGAAGACCAGGCCGGAGAGATACCAGGCAAACGTAGGTGGGGTGTTGAACATGGAGTCGTTGTCATTCAGGACGGTGTAATCCAGGATTGACGGGCAGGACTTATGGGCTTTCCCCAGCAGGTCTTCACGGACGATGACAATAGTCAGCCCAGCAGGACCGATGTTTTTCTGAGCACCTGCGTAAATGACGCCGTAGCGGCTGACGTCCAGCGGAGTGGACAGAATGGTTGAAGAGAAGTCCGCCGTCACAATGACATTGTCGCCAAAGTCTGGCTCTTCGTGAATGGCGATGCCGTCGATGGTTTCGTTCGGGCAGTAGTGGAGATACGCGGCGTTGTCAGACAGCTGCCACTCGCTCATCGGCTTCACGGCGCGCAGACCGTCAACGGTCACTTTGGCGTCGATAACGTTCGGCGTGCAGTATTTGTGCGCTTCTTTTACCGCACTGGCTGCCCAGTAGCCGGCATCGACGTAATCAGCGGTGGTTTTGTCGCCCAGCAGATTGAGCGGGATGCCCGCAAACTGACCGCGTCCACCGCCATGGCAGAACAATACTTTGTAGTTCGAGGGAATGTTCAGCAGATCGCGAAAATCCTTTTCTGCCTCTTCCGCCACCTGAATAAACGCTTTACCCCGGTGGCTGATTTCCATCACCGACGTACCCAGACCGTTCCAGTCACACAGTTCCTGTTGAGCCTGTTTGAGTACGTCTGCCGGTAACATTGCCGGACCTGAACTGAAATTAAAAACTTGAGCCATTTCCCCTCACCACGCTAAAAGCCATAAGTTATAACTGTGGATATCGGTTTTATCATTCAGTGACACGCGCCGCAATGTCTAAAACTTATGACCGGGGAAATGTGCCCTTCGTCACACAAAACAATCTGCCGCCTCGTCGTCACAAAACCGACAAAATCGCTGTCAGACGAGGCGTTTAGCCCGGCTAACCTTTGTCCATTCCGGATTTGCACAACGAGGGCATAATTGATGATCGCCCGCATGCATCCCCACAACATGACTACATTTTATACATGCATACTCCCCGGTTTCAGGTATCACCCTGAACCGTTCTACTAACATATCCGGCAGGATACACAGGCCGGGCTTAACGTCGTCATCAGCATAGTAATAGACGCTGATTTGCCCATTGGTTTCCATGATCGCCAGCCGCACCTGTCCGAGCTGTTCAACGCTATTCAGGCGCAGCTCCATGAAGAACTCAAACTCGGTCATATTGGCGCTTTGCACATTTTCCCAGGCCAGCTGACCGTCCTCGACAATAACGACCGGTTTCCCTTCAAGCAGATCTTCCAGCTTTTCACTTTTCGACATTAGCCACATCACCAGCCGGTAAAGCAAGGCGAGGGAAACAAAAACGATAAACACCGGCACCATCGGCACGTCGTCATAAAACGCGACGTCCCCCGCCGCCGAGCCCAGCGTCAGGATGATCAGCACTTCAAACAGAGACATCTGACGAACGCCACGACGGCCAGTAATTTTGAGAAACAGGAAGACGAGTACGAAGGTATACAGGCTGCGCAGCGCCACTTCGCCCAGAAATTCAGGTGGAACTTTATCAAACGCCATCCGCTGGAGATCAAATGCTTTCATTTTTCTATGCCTTAACAGTCAGTTACTGCTACTAAGCATAGCTCAGCCATTTATTTTCGTCGGAGATAGCACCCGTCACGCAAAACCCGTATCATTGCGCGCTTTACGTACGATAAAAGTGAACGCCATGACTCAAACATTTATCCCCGGCAAAGACGCCGCTCTGGAAGATTCCATCGCTCGCTTCCAGCAGAAACTGACCGACCTGGGCTTTAACATCGAAGAAGCCTCCTGGCTGAACCCGGTGCCTCACGTCTGGTCCGTGCACATTCGCGACAAAGACTGCGCGCTCTGCTTTACCAACGGTAAAGGTGCGACGAAAAAAGCGGCACTGGCCTCTGCGCTGGGTGAGTATTTTGAGCGTCTGTCCACCAACTACTTCTTCGCTGACTTCTGGCTGGGTGAAACCATCGCCAACGGCCCGTTCGTTCACTATCCGAACGAAAAATGGTTCCCGCTGACCGAAGACGATGAACTGCCGGAAGGCATTCTGGATGGCCGTCTGCGTGCCTTCTACGATCCGGAAAACGAACTGACCGCCAGCATGCTGATCGATCTGCAATCTGGGAATGAAGAGCGTGGGATCTGCGCCCTGCCGTTCACCCGTCAGTCTGACGAGCAGACCGTGTATATTCCGATGAACATCGTCGGCAACCTGTATGTGTCCAACGGTATGTCCGCCGGTAATACCCGCAATGAAGCGCGCGTGCAGGGCCTGTCTGAAGTGTTCGAGCGTCACATTAAAAACCGTATCATCGCTGAATCCATCAGCCTGCCGGAGATCCCGGCGGACGTGCTGGCGCGCTACCCGGGCGTGGTGGAATCCATCGCCAAACTGGAAGCGGAAGGTTTCCCAATCTTTGCGTATGACGGCTCGCTGGGCGGTAAATATCCGGTTATCTGCGTCGTGCTGTTTAACCCGACTAACGGAACCTGCTTCGCCTCCTTCGGTGCGCACCCTGACTTCGGCGTGGCGCTGGAGCGTACCGTGACCGAGCTGCTGCAGGGCCGTAGCCTGAAAGATCTCGACGTATTCACCCCGCCAACGTTTGACGATGAAGAAGTGGCCGAGCACACCAACCTCGAAACCCACTTCATCGACTCCAGCGGTTTGATTTCCTGGGATATGTTCAAGCAGGACGCGGACTATCCGTTCGTGGACTGGAGCTTTGCCGGTACCACCGAAGAAGAGTTCGCTACATTGATGGCAATCTTCGACGCCGAAGATCAGGAAGTCTACATTGCCGACTACGAACACCTGGGCGTTTACGCGTGCCGCATCATCGTACCTGGCATGTCCGATATCTACCCGGCGGAAGATCTGTGGCTCGCAAACAACAGCATGGGCGCGCACCTGCGTGAAACCCTACTCTCCCTGCCGGGCAGCGAGTGGGAAAAAGAAGATTATCTCAACCTGATAGCCCAGCTGGACGATGAAGGCCACGATGACTTTACCCGCGTGCGCGAGCTGCTGGGTCTGGCGACCGGGAAAGACAACGGCTGGTATACGCTGCGCATCGGTGAACTGAAAGCGATGCTGGCCCTCGCGGGCGGCGATCTGGATCAGGCTCTGGCCTGGACAGAATGGACCATGGAGTTTAACCAGTCGGTCTTCTCCGCCGAGCGCACCAACTATTACCGCTGCCTGCAAACCCTGCTGCTGCTTGCGCAGGAAGACGATCGCGAGCCACTGCAGTACCTGAACGCTTTCGTACGTATGTACGGTGCTGAAGCGGTTGAAGCCGCCAGCGCGGCGCTGAGCGGTGAAGAGCCGTTCTACGGTCTGCAGGCGGTTGACAGCGATCTGAAAGCCTTCCCGGCGCATCAGTCTCTGCTGAAGGCCTATGAAAAGCTGCAGAAAGCAAAAGCCGCTTACTGGTCAAAATAAGCGCATATAACATTAACGGCAGTAGGCGTATTCAATCGTCTGGGCTATATTACGGGGCAATTTCATTGCCCCTTTTTTTATTCTCTTCGGCAATGATTGTTGATTGTAATAATAAAGTTAAACACGGGTAAATATAATAATATTTGCCTGGGCTTTATTGTTACTTTTTATGGTAAATACTCCATAT